>JANMJF010000604.1:0-3149 GCA_031371245.1 Pseudomonadota bacterium
GGTCTGGTGCTGACCCATGGCCTGTCGGGCAGCGGCAAGAGCCATCACGCGCGCTGCTTGGCGGCGCAGACCGGCTTCATTCATCTGCGTTCAGATATCGAACGACGGCGCCTCGCTGGTCTCGCCCTGGACGCGCGTAGCGACAGCGCGACCGATAGCGGGATTTATACCGCGCAGATGACGCGCGCGACCTACACCCGCCTGCAGTCGCTCAGCCAGGCGGCGCTCGCGGCGGGCTATAGCGTGGTGGTCGACGCGAGCTTCCTCGACGCCGCCGAACGGGCGCCTTTTGCCGCCCTCGCGCGCAACCTCGGGCTAGGCTTCCATATTCTCGCCTGTGATGCGTCGGTGGATGAGTTACGGCGACGCATCGTCGCGCGCGCGTCACGCGGCGACGATGCCTCGGAAGCGACTCTCGAAGTGCTGGAACAACAGCGCCGTCAGGCCGTGCCGCTCACCGCCGGTGAGCGCGAAATGACGATACCTGCTGACAGTCTGGCGGGCGACGCCGCGTCGCTGGCCGCACTCGGGCGGCCGCGCCCGCATTAGGCGGCGACGACGCTGGCGCCCGCCGCGCGCGCTTTAGTCAGCAATGTGCACGTAACCGCGCTTGACGGCGTGTTCCAGAGCGGCGAAGCCCTCCAGTGCCTCGCTATAGGCCTGGCGCAAGCGCTGTAGTTCCAAGGCCGCCTCGGTGGTGATGCATACGCTGTGGCAGTTCTTGCCGAGTTCGAGCACGTGGTGCAGATAGCGTGCACGCAGGCAGGCCACCATCTTGACGACGTTGATGAACGCAGTAGTGTCGATGCCGCCGGTCACGGCACCGATCTGGGCGCGATTAATGGTGGTAATCGACTGCTCGAGCTCGTGTCGCAGTCGGCGGTGATCGATTTCTTCGTCGGTGTTCAGCATGTGCAGCTCTCCTGGCCAACGGGGACCATCGCCAGTCTGCGGTCAACGGCCACCCCGCGACTTGTAGCGGCCGGTGGAGGAGGAACTTGCGCAGTGTGAATCGAGGCCCCCAGCCCCTGTAGGTCCGACTTCAGTCGGACATTGAACGGCGCGGCTAGAAGCGCCGCTCTGCGAGCGGCGGCGGCGAATACTGGTAAAACCAGCTCTCGCTCAGGGGCACGCCGTCGAATTCCAGATAGAGCTTGATATTGACAGGATCGGTGGACTCATCGGGCCGCACATCAAAAATGGCCCGATAGCCGCCGATCGCATCGAGCGGGCGACAGGACGTAGTTTCGGTGACGCCACGCGAGATTTCGAGTTTGAGATCCACACGTGCATCGTGGGCCAGCAGCGGCAGCTTGCCACCGGCGAAGTCGACGGCAAACCGCCAGGAAAAATATTCGCGCTTGTTGCCGACCACCCCACCGATGCCAGTGCGGGTGGCGACCACCGTCGCGAGCCCCGGCGCGACTGGCGGCTTGTGCCCCCAATGTAAGCGGTAGGCGTAAAGCACTTCGTCGCCGGCCTGCGGCGCCTGTTGTGGATGCCAGAAGGCGACAATATTGTCGAACGTCTCATCGGCGGTCGGCAGTTCCACCAGCACCACCCCACCCGCACCCCAGTCGCCCTTGGGTTCGACCCACACGCCAGGACGACGCTCGTAGAACACCCCGTCGTCCTGGTAGTGATCGAACAAACGATCGCGTTGCAACAGGCCAAAACCGCGCGGTGTCTTATCGGCATAGGTGTTGTAGCGCAGGTGCCGCGGATTCTCGAGCGGACGCCAGATCCATTCCCCACCACCGGTCCACATCGCGAGCCCATCGGAATCGTGGATCTCGGGGCGGATGTCGTTGGCCAGACGACGATCGTTCTCGCCGGTCTGATACATGCTGGTCAACGGCGCGATACCGATACGTTCGATGCTCTGACGCGGGTAGATGGCAGTGTCGACGTCCATCACCATGTTCTCGCCCGGCACCATCTCGATGCGATAGGCGCCAGCGCAGCTCGGCGAATCGAGCAGAGCGTAGATCACCAAGCGATAGCCACCCACCGTCGGCCGTTCCAGCCAGAAGTGGGTGAAGTACGGAAATTCCTCCGCATGTTCGGCACCGGTGTCGATGGCAAGACCACGCACCGACATACCGTATTGTTTCTCCGCGCCGACCGCGCGGAAATAACTCGCACCCAGAAAGGCCGCGACGTCGATGTCGGGATTGGTCTCGTCGATGACACGAAAGCCGGCGTAGCCGAGATCGGCGCCGAACTGGCTGCCATCGACGCCGCTCTTACTGAAATCGAAGGCCGACGGGTCGTAGGCGATGGCGGTCGCGGTGCCCTCGTGTAATTCGTACAGATGCACGGGCCGCTTGAAAATGAAACCGGGATGAAAGAAGCGTACTTCGAGACCACGCTTCTCACCGTGCCACAAGGAATGCTCGGGCCGGTAGTGAATGCGCTGGTAGTGGGCGTAATCAACGTCCAACAAGCTCTGCGGCAGTTCACCGTCGTGGGCGTCGTAGGCCTGCGCGGCCAGAGTTCGCGCCTGGCCCTTGAGCCAGGCGTAGTCGAAGGCCTTGGCCGGCGCATCGGGCAGGCGTAACGACGCCGCATACAGCGGGTGCCAGGCGCTGGTCAGTGCCAGCAGTTTCAAAAGGGATCGGCGATGCATGTGCGCTGTCTGTGGCCAGCGTGAGCCGGCCCGGCTTTCCGTGTTGGGCAGGTCGCAAGACTACGGCATCGCGGTGGGCAGTAACACCCCGTCACGACTTTGGGCCGAACTACCAGGTGCTGGCTCGTCCGCAGGTTTCACGTGGAAGTCCACCATGAAACTATTTATGCATCGTGGTGGCACCAAAAAAAAGCGTACCGTTCATGCCTACAACCGAGTGGAGCCTAGTACACCACCGGCTGTTTGTTCTCTAGCAAACAGACGGTCGGCAAATCGCAGCCGATAGTACGGCCGTTCACCCTAATCCAACAGGAGCCAATCATGAAGCAGCCCAAACCTTCGTCCAAAACACGGCAAACACTGCCGGAACTCCAAAATTCCAAGGACTATCCGTTACACGGGCAAACCGAAGCAACGCCAGGGCGCGACCAGGTTCGAGAAGCCACGCATTCCACGAGGTCTCCGCGTGAATCAAAGCGTCCGATAGAAAGAACTGCCCGAGCTAGCAAGAGACCCGCTG
>JANMJF010000630.1:0-1812 GCA_031371245.1 Pseudomonadota bacterium
TGGTACATGGTCATCGCTTCGATGGTCTTGAGGTAGGAGTCTTTATGCAGCATGGAAATGCTGTCGATGAGTTCCTGCACGACGGCCGCCGATGCGGAAGTCGAGACCAAGCTACGGGCGACGGCCGGGGCGATGTCGGCGGGCTGCTTGCCATCGACCAGCGGTTGGCGGCGTTCGCGCACGAAGCGCTCGCGACCTTCCTGGCTGAAAGAGGCATCAAAGCCCGAGAAAGTGTCGACCAGAATGAGGCTTGCCACGCGCGCTGGGTGGCGCGCATAGAAGTCGAGCACGATCCGTCCGCCCATCGACAGTCCACACAGATGGGCGCGTGCGACCTCAAGATGGTCGAGCAGACGCAATAAATCAGCCGCGAAATCAGTGAAAGCAAGCGCGCCTGCATAGTCCTCACTGTCGCCGTAACCACGCGCGTCCCAGGCTACTACGCGGCACACATCGGACAGAGCGCGTAGCTGACGTGACCAATTGCGGCGGTTGCCGCCTATGCCATGTAAACAGACCAGCGTCTCGCCTGCGCCAGCCACGTCATACGCCAGGCGCGGCGCGCCAGGCACGAATGCGGTGCTAAGGTCCTGGCGCGCCGTACTCATGCGTTGACGCCATCCCAGGGCAGGGCCATCACCTGATGATCGGCCGTTTCGACCTGCACTGGCGCCATCGCGAGGGTAGCCACGATCAACAGATCACTAGTGCCGGCATTACAGATCTGATGGGTGACGCCGGCCGGGATGATGAGTGTCTCGTCTTCCTTGAAATGGTATTCCTGGCCGTTGTAGTGACACACCGCTTCGCCCTTGAGGCAGATGATCACCTCTTCACAGTCGTGACGATGGACCGGCGTGGTCGCGCCGGCGGCGATGGTCTGGCGCCAGACTTCGATGTTAGTGAGGCCGTCACGACCGCCGGCCAGGGTCTGGTGCTCGAGGCCCGGTAGGTGGTGCTTCTTCATGGCGGCATTGTGGTTGACGCGCATGGCTGTTCTCCGCTGGTTTCGGCATGATTGACAGGCCTTTGAATATACGAAAACCTGCTCGCCGTCGAGCGGGTTAGATGGTTCGAAGGCAAAGATCCGCGCTGCTACATACGGTCAGCCAAGAGAACTCAGGCGCCTTCTCCCACCGCCGCAGGGCGCTGACCGTCGATGTCACAGCCATGGTAGCGAAGGAAATTTTCAAAGGCCTGTGGGCCCATCAATTTGCGCAGCAGCACGGCATCGGTCTGCGCCAGGTCTACCCACAACAGGCAGTCGATGGAATTGTTGAATTCCGGGTCGACATTGAAGCCGAGGATGCGTCCATTGAGCTTCAAATACTGACGCAGCAGCACCGGAATACCGACGTCTTGTTCTTCGACGGCACTGAGCAGCGCCGCAATGATGCGCAGATCGCTGACGTTGAGGTCGACCAAATTAGTGGTGCGATCGCCGCGCGGAAAAGCCTGCCGCGGTTTCACCAGACTCGCGCGCTCAGGTTCCATGCGATTGCGCTGCAGGAAGCGCACGATCAACTGCTGGGAGAGCGGATGGTAGTCGTTACTGATGCTGACCGGGCCGAACAGCACGCGGTACTGGGGATTGCGCGCAACATAGGCGCAGATGCCTTTCCACAGCAACATCAGCGAGGAGTAATTGCGCTGGTACTCCGGGCGCACGAACGAGCGCCCAAGCTCAAGCGCGGAATGTAATTCGGCTTCAAGTGGGCGTTCGAGCCGGAACAAGGTGCGCACGTAAAGGCCACGTGCGCCGTAGCGGGAAAGAATACGGTCAGCCTGGCCCAGGCGATAACCACCGATCAC
>JANMJF010000640.1:0-6215 GCA_031371245.1 Pseudomonadota bacterium
GGCACCGACATCGAAGGCACGCCGGCCAAAGAAGTCGTGGCCGAGATCAAGGCCATGGGCGGCCAGGCGGTGGCCAATCACGGCAGCGTCGCACGCTTTGAAGACGCGCAACAGATGATAGCCGACGCTATTACCAACTTCGGCCAGCTCGATGCCGTCATCAACAACGCCGGTATCCTGCGCGATCGCATGTTCCACAAGATGAGTCTCGAGGAATGGCATGCCGTCATCGACGTGCATCTCAACGGCAGCTTCTATGTCAGTCGCGCGGCCTCTGATCATTTTAAGGAACGCGCGAGCGGTGCCTATGTGCACATGACCTCGACTTCCGGTCTGATCGGCAACTTTGGTCAGGCTAACTACGCTGCTGCCAAGCTCGGCATCGCGGCGTTGTCGAAGAGCATCGCTTTGGATCTCGGCCGCTATGGCGTGCGTTCCAATTGCATCGCGCCCTTCGCCTGGACGCGCATGATCGGCACCATTCCCATTACCGACGAAGTGCAGCGTCAGCGCGTTGAGCGTCTGAAGGAAATGACGCCGGCCAAGATCGCGCCGATGGCGGTATTCCTATGCTCCGATGCGGCCAAGGACGTGACCGGCCAGATCTTCGCGGTACGCAACAACGAAATCTTCCTCATGAGCCAGCATCGGCCCAAGCGTTCGATGCACCGTGGTGACGGCTGGACGGCCGAGACCATTGCCGAGCACGCCATGCCGGCCTTCAAGTCGGACTTCTACGCGCTCGACCGCTCGCAGGACGTGTGGCCCTGGGATCCGGTATAGCGCTTCTCGCCCCAGCCTCCGCGCTGCTGGTAGTGCGCTACTTTTCTGAGGGTCCGACTGAAGTCGGCCCCTCAGAACCACGCCGTCGATAGGTCGCAACGCCGGAGCTTTCCATGAAAAACCACGCTGCCCTCATCGGGACGGTCATCAACCAGCAGACTGAAACCTACGGCATCAAAGACACCATTCTCTATGCCCTCGCGGTGGGTGTCGGTAGCGAGGCCGTGGATCCGAAACAGCTACCTTACGTCTACGAAGAGCCGAGCTTGCGCACGCTGCCGACCCTGGCACTGGTCATCGCCTACCCCGGTTTCTGGATGCGCGATCCACAATACGGCTTTACCTGGCAGCAGGTGTTACACGCCGAAGAAGCGCTGGAAATCCACCAGCCGATGCCGCCGCAAGGCACGGTTACGGGTGAAACTGTGATCGAGGACATCGTCGATCGCGGTGCTGACAAGGGCTGCTTCGTCTATCTCAAGAAACAATTGCACAGCGCCGACGGCAAGACGCTCTACGCCACGGTGCGCTCCAATACTCTGGCACGGGCCGATGGCGGTTTCGGCGGCACCAGCAAAGCACGCCCGGCGCCGCCCGCACCGCCGGAGCGCGCGCCCGATCTGGTATGTGATCTGCCGACCACTTTTAATCAAGCGCTGTTTTATCGTCTGTGCGGCGACATGAATCCACTGCATGCCGATCCCAGCGTCGCGTCCGGCGCCGGCTTCGAGCGCCCCATCCTGCACGGTCGCTGCACCCTCGGCGTAGCCATGCATGCCGTGCTGCGCAGCTGCTGCGACTACGACGCAACGCGCATGAAAACCTTGAACGTGCGCTTCTCCTCACCCTTCCTGCCCGGCGAAACCCTGCGCACCGAGATCTGGAACGAACATGGCATGGCCCACTTCCGCAGTTCATCGTTAGAGCGTGGGGTGGTGGTACTCAACAACGGCAGTGCGCGCATCGCACCCTGAAGAAACAAACATGCAGGCCATTCTCAAAGGACTACGCATCGTCGAAGGGTCGGCCTTCATCGCCGCGCCGATGTGCGGCATGACACTCGCGCAACTCGGCGCCGATGTGATCCGTTTCGATCAACTCGGTGGCGGCATCGACTATCACCGCTGGCCGGTGACCAAGGACGATGTCAGCATCTACTGGGCCGAGATGAACAAAGGCAAACGCTCAATTGCAGTCGACATCCGTTCGCCAGCCGGTCGCGAGCTGGTGACAGCGCTGATCTGCGCACCGGGCGAGAACGGCGGCATCTTCTCGACCAACCTGCCGGCCCGCGGCTGGCTGGCCTACACAGCCTTGAGCGCAAAACGGCCCGATCTCATTCAGCATGAAATCGTCGGCGATCGCCATGGTGCCAGCGCGCTGGACTACACCGTCAATGCCAAGGTCGGCTTTCCCTATCTGACGGGCCCCGAGGACGACCCGCGTCCGGTCAACCATGTGCTCCCGGCGTGGGACATCGCCACCGCCTATCTGGCCGCCATCGACCTGCTCGCCGCCGAGCGTCATCGGCGCCTGACGGGTGAGGGCCAGCAGATCAAGCTCGCGCTGGCCGACGTCGCGCTATCGGCGGTCGGCAATCTCGGTTTCATCGGCGAGTTGCACGTCAATAACGAGACCCGCGGCCGCAATGGCAATTATCTTTACGGTGCTTTCGGGCGCGACTTCATCTCCAGCGACGGTCAGCGTGTGATGATTATCGCGGTCAGCGCTAAACAGTGGCAGGGCCTGTTGCAGGCCACTGGCTTGAGTGCCGACGTCGGCGCGCTCGCCACACGTCTCGGTCTCGACTTCGACCGCGAAGGCGATAGATTTAGCGCGCGCCGCGAATTATGCGGGCTGCTCGAACCGTGGTTCGCCACGCAGCCCTTCGCAACCCTGGTCAAGGTTTTCGAGCAGTGCGGCATCTGCTGGGATAAATACCAGACGGTGCGCCAACTGGTTGAGGGCGATCCGGATTGCTCGGCCGACAACCCGATTTTTTCCAACATCGAACAACCCGGCATCGGCACCTATCCGGTGTGTGGCACACCGATGTATTTTTCCAAGATCAAACGCCAGCCGCCGCGTGCCGCGCCGCGTGTTGGTCAGCACACTGACGAAATCCTGGCGGACGTTCTCGGCCTGGACAGCGCCGCGATCGGTCGCTTGCATGATCAGGGCGTCGTCGCCGGCGCGGAGTAGATGAGACGATGACGACACGACAAGAAAAATTCTCCGGCACCAAGGCCGTGCAGCAGCATCTGGCCTTCGAACCCACCCGGCTTGAGCAGTTCATGGCCGCCAAGGTTGAGGGCTATGCAGGGCCGCTCGAAGTACGCGAGTTCAAGGGTGGCCAATCCAACCCCACGTATCAACTCATCACCCCGGCGCGCAAATACGTGCTGAGGCGCAAGCCGCCAGGTGTGTTGCTGCCGTCCGCCCATGCCGTCGATCGCGAATTCCGGGTCATCGATGCTTTGCATCGGGCCGGCTTCCCGGCGCCGCGCGCCTACGCCTTGTGCGAAGACGAGAGCGTGGTCGGCACTATTTTCTATGTCATGGAAATGGTCGAAGGTCGCATCCTGTGGGACTTGTCCTTGCCCGACCAGACGCCAGCCGAACGCACCGCTATCTACGACGCCACGGTGCAAACCCTCGCCGATCTGCAACGCCTCGATTACAAAAAAGTTGGACTGCAAGGTTTCGGCCAGCCCAACGACTACATGGCGCGCCAGATCCACCGCTGGTCAAAGATCTACGTGGCCTCCGAGACCAACAAGATTCCGCGCATGGACGAGCTTAACGAATGGCTGCCCAGGCACATCCCGCCGTCAGACGAGACCTGCATCATTCACGGTGATTACCGACTGGACAATATGATCCTGCATCCGACCGAGCAGCGCGTGCTTGCGGTACTCGATTGGGAGTTGTCGACGCTCGGTGATCCGCTCGGCGATTTCAGCTATCACATGGCGCCGTGGGTGATCCCGGCGGTCGACGAACGCGTATCCAGTCTCGAAGGCTTGGATCTGGCCGCGCTCGGCATCCCCACTCAGGCACAGTACATCGCACGCTATTGCGAGCTGACTGGCCGCCAGGAAATCGCCCATATGGATTTTTACAATGCCTACACCGCCTGGCGTCTGGCGGCGATTTACCAGGGCATCGTCAAGCGCGTGCAGGACGGCACGGCGGCCAGCTCCGACGCACCAAGCTCGACCGACATCGTCGAGCGTTTTGCCGAGCGCGCCTGGGAATATGTTCAGGGCAAACGAGCGTAAGGATGGAACGCCCATGACATCAGTAGCAGACAAATTGCGCTTCGAACCGACGGTCTTGCCGGCCTCGCTGGAAACGCTGCGCGCCGACGTGCGCGCCTTTCTGAAAGAAGCCCTGGCCGATGTGCCGGTGGTCAAACGCAGCCATAGTTGGGAAGCCTATGACGCTGAGTTCTCGGCCAAGCTTGGTGCGCAGGGCTGGATCGGCATGACCTTACCCACGGCTTACGGCGGCCATGGTCGCAGCGCGCTCGAGCGCTATGTGGTGGTCGAGGAATGTCTGGTGGCCGGCGCGCCGACGGCCTTCCATTGGGTCGCCGATCGCCAGAGCGGTCCGCTGGTCGTGCGCTATGGCAACGAGGAACAAAAGAAAACCATCGTGCCGGCCATCACCGCCGGCCGTGCCTGCTTCGCGATCGGGATGAGCGAGCCGAATTCCGGTTCCGATCTTGCCTCGCTGCGCACTCGCGCCGAGCGCACCGCGAACGGCTGGAAGGTCAACGGCACCAAGATCTGGACCAGCAACGCCCATCGCGCGAATTACATGATTGCGCTGTTCCGCACCGATCCCGATCCGAACAAGAAGCATGCCGGACTCTCGCAGTTCCTGATCGATCTCCGTCAGGCCAAGGGCATCACACCGCGCACCATTCAGAATCTCGCCGGCGGGCGCAACTTCAACGAAGTCGCCTTTGTCGATGCCGAACTGCCAGCCGATGCCCTGATCGGCACCGAAGGTCAGGGCTGGCGCCAAGTCACCGAGGAACTCGCTTTCGAGCGCAGCGGCCCGGAGCGTTATCTGTCCTGTTTCTTCCTGCTGCGTAAGCTCATTGATGTGGTCAAGCCGCACGCTTCGCCGGCCACGCTCGCACGCATTGGCTCGCAAGTGGCGTGGGCGGCGACCTTGCGCACCATGTCCTTGAGCATCGCCGCCAAACTCAACACCGGACAGGATCCGGCACTTGAAGCGTCGGTGGTGAAGGATCTTGGCTGCCAGTTCGAACAGGCTCTGCCGGGGCTCGCGCAGGAATTGTGCGAACTCGAACCGAGCTTGGAAGGTTACGGCTCGGAATATCAACAGGTGCTGGGGTCGCTGATGCAGATTGCGCCGTCCTTTTCACTGCGCGGCGGCACGCCGGAAATCATGCGTGGCATCATCGCCAAAGGCTTGGGTGTGCGATGAACGAAACACAAATCATGCTTGAGGATACGGTTAATCGCCTATTCGGCGACAGGCTCGGCTGGGATGCTTTGACTGTTATCGAGACACAAGGCTTTCCCCACGCGCTGTGGGCCGAGACCCTTGAACAAGGCATTACCAAGGTGCTGGCCGATGAGCACGCGGGCGGCATGGGTATCGGCTGGGCTGACGCTTATCCGATCTTGCGTGCCTGCGGCCGTCATGCCGTGCCCTTGCCGGTCGTCGAAGCGGTGATCGCTGAATGGCTGGCGCGTCAGGCCGGTGCCGCGTTACCCGACGGTGTGCCGGGCTTGCTGCCGCAGACCATCGCCGCCGGTGAGGTGAGCGCAGCGGGTGTGAAACTCACTAACACGCGCACACCGTGGGGCCGCAATGCGGACTTTCTGATTGGTGTCGCGGCGCAGGGCACGGGTTCGGAACTCATCATCGTTTCGCCGGCCGGCTTGCAGATCGCTGCCGAGGACAACATCGGCCGCGATCCGCGCGACGCCTTGAGCGGCACGGCGACCCTCATCGCGCGGCATGCCCTGCCGTTGTCCGCCGATTGTGTGCATTGGTTGGGCGCGCTGGCGCGCAGTGCGCAGATCGCCGGCGCCGGCGCGGCGGCTTTGGATCTGGCCTTGAAATACGGCGCCGAACGTTCGCAGTTCGGCAAGCCGCTGTCGGGCTTCCAGGCCATTCAGCATTACCTGGCCGATCTCGCTGGCGTAGTCGCTTCGGTCGACGCCATCACCATGGCGGCCTGCGTCGGTCTCGATAATCGCGGCATGGCGGCCACTGGCCGCAACGCCCGTTTCGAAATCGCGGCCGCCAAGTGCCGCGCCAGCGAGGCGGTGGAAAAACTCACGCGTCTCTCACACCAGGTGCATGGCGCGATCGGCTTCACCTACGAGTATGGCTTGCACTTCCTAACCCGGCGGCTGTGGGCGTGGCGCGCCGAATTCGGCGGCGCG
>JANMJF010000664.1:0-9313 GCA_031371245.1 Pseudomonadota bacterium
CCTGAGTACCGTGATCTTGCCGGCCCTGGCGGCGCGTCATAACGCCGGCACGTCGGAATCCTTCTCGGCAACGCTCGATTGGGGCCTGCGCTGGGTATTTTTGATCGGCACACCAGCGGCGGTCGCGCTGGCGGTGCTGGCCGTGCCTTTACTGAGCACCTTGTTCCAGTACGGCAAGATGGACAACCATGGCGTGATGATGTCGGCCCAGGCGTTGGTCGCGTTTGCGGTGGGCTTATTGCCTTTTATTTTGGTCAAGGTATTGGCACCGGCTTTCTATGCCCGCCAGGACACTCGCACGCCGGTTCGAATCGGCATCATTGCCATGATCTCCTCCAGCATCTTGAACCTCATCCTGGTTTTTCCGCTCGCTCACGCGGGTCTGGCCTTGGCGACCTCGCTCGGTGCCTATATCAATTCGTGGATGCTGTATTCGACCTTGCGGCGCGACGGCGTCTATCGTGCCGGCCACCGATGGCGGCATTTTCTCGTGCAGATCAGTGTCGCCAGTGTGGCGATGGGCCTGGTTCTGTGGTTCTGTGTCGTGCCGCTGGATCAATGGCAGGACTGGACCGCGAGTGTGCGCGCCTTGCGGCTCAGTCTCGCTCTGGTCGCTGGTGCGCTGGTCTACTTCGGCAGTCTTTGGCTGTGCGGATTGCGCTTCCACGATATGGCGGCGTCTGAGCACGTCGTATAATGCGTTAGTCCCAAGCGCGGTTCCCACGCCAGGTTTCTACCCGTCGCACATGCAACTGATCCGCGGAATACACAATATCCGGCCCGAGCACTTTGGTTGTGTAGCGACCATCGGCAATTTCGACGGCGTTCATCTTGGTCATGGCGAGATCATCAAACGTCTCAAGCGTCTTGGCGCCGCGCGCGACGTGCCGAGCATGGTCGTCCTATTCGAGCCCCAGCCGGCCGAATTCTTCGACCGTGGCCGCGTACCTGCCCGTCTCACCCGCCTGCGCGAGAAATTCCATCTGCTAGAGCGACGCGGTGTCGATCGTGTGCTGGTGCTGCACTTCACCCGCGAGCTGGCCGCGATGCCGCCGGACCGCTTCGTGGCTGAGTTGCTGGTCCACAAGCTCGGTATCCAGGCGCTGATCATCGGCGACGATTTTCGCTTTGGCAGCGGGCGTGGTGGCGACTTTTCGCTCTTGCAGGAACTTGCTGAGCGGCATCATTTTGTCATGGAACAGACGGTACCCTTCCTCTTCATCGGCAAGCGCATCAGCAGCACCTATGTGCGTGACCTGTTACGCCAGGGCTATTACCACGAAGCGACGCGCATGCTCGGCCATCCCTACTGCATCGAAGGGCGGGTCGTGCATGGCCACAAGCGCGGTCGTGAATGGGGCTTTCCGACTATCAATCTCGATCTGCACCGACGTAAGAGTCCGATCGCAGGTATTTTCGCCGTGAAGGTCCATGGGCTGGGGGTCGCGCCGCTGCCCGGCGTTGGCTATGTCGGTTCACGTCCCACTATCGATGACCCGCGCTTCGTCCTCGAAGTCCATATTTTTGATTACGACACCGAGTGTTACGGCCACTATGTCGGCATCGAGTTCATCGACAAGATTCGTGACGACATCAAGTTCGAATCGTTCGCGGCGATGGCCGAGCAGATCGGACGGGACTGCGAATCGGCGCGCAAGATTTTGTCCTTTGCACGCTGAACAGACCAGCATGGGGCGATGGCTGGCGGTGGCTGCTGCGGTATGTCTACTGGACCAGTTGACCAAGCTGGCGGCGACCACCTATCTCGAATACGGCCTACCGCGCGCTGTCATGCCAGGCTTCAATTTGACTCTTCTACACAACACCGGCGCAGCCTTCAGTCTGCTCAACGACGCTGCTGGCTGGCAACGTTGGCTGTTCTCGGCTATTGCGGTGGTGGTGGCCAGCGGTGTGGTGTGGTGGCTGGCACACATGGACCGTTCTGATCGATGGGAGGCCTGTGCGCTGGTACTCATCCTGGGCGGTGCGCTCGGCAACCTCATCGACCGTCTGCGATTCGGGTATGTGGTGGATTTCATCCAAATCTACTACCGACAGTATTCTTTTCCGGCCTTCAACATCGCCGATTCCGCAATTACCGTTGGGGCTTGCATGATGTTGCTCGGAAGTACCTTGATCGGTACACGACGACAATCTGCTGACTAAGGACCCTGGTCAAAATTATCTCTACATTCGGCTGTTCCTGAGCGGCTGCCGCTGCGTTGCTATCCTTGGCAATAGCCCCGCTATTGCCCGCGAATCGCGCCCGGCAAGCAACCACTCAGGAACACCCTCGGTGTTGACGAGATAATTCTGACCAGGGTCCTAACCGGATGGCGTCCTGTCATCGCACCAGCGCGCGCGTATAATGCCGTGCATCAATTGCTTACGCAGGTTTTTACGACAATGCAAATTCATCTGGCCAATCCGCGCGGTTTCTGCGCTGGCGTCGACCGCGCTATCGGCATCGTCGAGCGCGCACTGGAGCTATTCGGCGCACCGGTCTATGTCCGACACGAAGTCGTACACAACAAATACGTGGTCGATGGTCTGCGTGCCAAAGGTGCGATATTTGTCGACGAGTTGAACGAAGTGCCGGATGACGCCACCGTTATTTTCAGCGCCCATGGTGTCGCGAAGGCGGTGCGGGAAGAGGCGGCGCGGCGCCAACTGCGCGTATTCGACGCCATCTGCCCGCTCGTTACCAAGGTGCACATGGAGGTCGGACACTATCAAGGTGAAGGCCGCGAATGCATTCTGATTGGCCACGCTGGCCATCCCGAAGTCGAAGGGACGCTGGGCCAGTACCGACACGGCGATGACGGTCGCGGCGGCATGTATCTTGTCGAATCCGTGCAAGACGTGCGCAAAATGAAGGTCAAGGATCCGGACTTTCTTGCGTTCGTGACTCAGACCACGCTGTCCATGGACGACACTGCTGAGGTCATCGACGCGTTGCGCAAACGATTCCCGAAAATCGTCGGTCCTAAGAAGGAAGATATCTGCTACGCCACTCAGAATCGTCAGGATGCGGTCAAGCGCATGGTGCAGAACTGCGATTTGATTCTGGTGGTCGGCTCCCAGACCAGCTCCAATTCGACACGTCTGAAAGAGATTGCGGAGAAGCAGGGGATCTCCGCCTATCTCATCGACAGTGCCGACGAGGTCCAGACAATCTGGCTGGACGGCAAAAAGAGTGTCGGTGTCACGGCGGGTGCATCGGCGCCGGAAGTGCTGGTCGAACAGGTGGTGCAGACTTTGCGCGATCGCGGTGGTATCACGGTCCACGAAATTCCCGGCATCAAGGAGCAGGTGGTGTTTAGCTTGCCGCGCGAATTGGCCAAGGTCGACGAGGTCAGCGTCGAAGAGGTGTAGTTTTGCGCGCGGCGCGGCCGGCAACCGCGCATCTTCGAGTCGTCTAAGGAGCGGGAGCAGCTTCTTCGGCTGCACAGTTCTTGGCGACCACGTCCTGCGCTTCCTTGATGCGCCCGCTCAGCAATTCTGGGGTCAGGAAGGCGAGCTCCTGCTGGTCGTTCACGTATTGCAGGCGATTGGCACGCGGCCCCTGTAACTCCTTTAGACGTTGGTGGGCGGTGTCGCAGTTCTTTTGCTTGGCCGCAATTTGCTCCGGTGTCAGTTCCGGCGCTGCCGCAGGCGCGGCAGTGGCGGACGGCAAGGCACCCGGCTGGATCGGCGGTATGAACGGGCCGGCGCCTGCGGCCGGTGTCGGTGGCTTTGAGAATCTGGGTTTGATCACCTCAGATTGGGTGTCCTTGGGCGCCTTTTGCGAGAACACCACCTTGCCGTTTTCGTCGATGGACTTGTAGATCTCCGCTGCAGCCGTCGTCGCCAGGAGCGCGACGAGCGGGATTATCAGTCCCTGGGTCAGTAGTCGTGTGTTCATCACTTCGACCAGCAGATCACATTGTGCGTGTCGCTGTCCTGAGCGCCTTTGGAGTCAAGCGTCAGAAAATTACCGCAGGTGTCGTCTATCCACGGGGAGACCGTTTTGATCTTGAGCACGTAGCTGGTCGTGATAGCGCCAGTTGCGCCCGCCGCGATCGGATCGTCCAGCGTGTAATGCCCTTCGTCGGACTTCGCTGTAGCGTTTCCATAGCCGAGATCCTCGGGGTCTGCGGCATAGCTGTTGTTATCGAAGTAGTAGCGTTCCTGACGTGCGGCAATTTCCATCAGGAACGCCTTGCCTTCACTACGTTTGGCACGATCAACGTAGGCCTTGTAGGCCGGGAACGCCACGCCGGCCAGGATACCGACGATCGCCACCACGATCATGAGCTCCATCAGCGTAACGCCATGTTGATAGCGTCTGGTGCTCCCCCGGCCCGGCATGCCACGCGTGTTCACCATGTCATTCTCCGTTTGTGAGCCGAGGGTCATTGGGTATGGCGGTATTCACGCCAGGATATCTCGCCATCGATAATGCCGCCACGACCCTTGATATCCCAGATATTGAACTGGCCCGTTCCACTCTGAGTTGCACCCTGGAAGCCGCCCGTTGATGAAGTATTAGAGTCGTTGCCAGCACCGCCGACCACACCGCCATCGCCATTGAATATCGGAGAGCCAAAGTGAATGGCTGGTGAGGACGCCATGCCTTGGCCAATGTCGAGGTAGGTTGCCGATTCAGTGACGCCAGTCGGGCAGGCTGGACAAGCCGTGGTGCCGATGTTCGCGCTGGGCAACGCCGTGCCGGTCTCAAACCCGAGGACGAACAGACGACTGGTGCCTTGCGACGTGCATTGATTCAAGCTCGGTGTGAAAGCAGCGTTCAGTAGCAGACCGTCGGCCAGGGTCGAGCGGTTGGGGCTGCGTTCCGAGGGGTTGGGCGCGGTGAAGATCGAATACTTGCGCTTCCAACCATCGGTGGTGACGATGGTTTTGGCCAACGCGCTATAGGTCGTGTCGATGCTGTTGTCGCCGTCGAGGTCTACGTCGCCGTTGGAGCGCACATGTGATTTGCTGACATCCGTCAGTCCGGCAACGGAAATCACCTGAGCACCCGTGGGCGGATCGGCGAAGCCCGGGCCGGTCTGCGGTTTTTTGTCGATGACGCCATACAAGGTTTGCTGCGAGGTGCTGCTCTTGTCTGCCGTGACCAGCGCGCGTCCGGTGCCGGCGATGACCCAGGTGCGCAGGCGGGTGTCGACGGTTATCGAAGGTTGCGCCAGGAAGGGTTGATTGGTCGCCAGCAGCTGGTACGGTGCGCCCCAGTTAGCGGGGGAAGGGTCTTCGCCGACCGAGAGCCGCCATAGTGAACCGGCTGTGCCAACTGCATCGCCGACCGTGCCGAAATAGATGGATTCGGCTTTCATGTCGAGATCAAAATCGGGCACCACCGCGTCACCGACAAAGGTATTATTTTCGGACAGTAGCGCGAAGCCACCGCCGAACGGCCCGCTGGTGATACGCGCGCCTTCGGTGCTGGTCAAGTTGCCGCGTCCCTTGGCCAGCGCGGTCAAGTCGTAGGCGAACAGTCGCGCCCGTTGGGTGGAAGCGCCGGTGCCGAGATCGGTCGGCCCCGAACCGAATACCAGATACCACTTATTCGGGATCGATACATCCGATACGTCACCGGGCCGAATCGGGTCACCGATCGGCACGACCGTCGGCGCCGACGTAGTCAGATTGAGCGTGTCGGGTTTGAGTTCGGCGAGTAACTTGGGCGGCACTTCCGGGTTGGTAATATCCATCACCACATAGGCGGACTTGGTGGTTTCGCCGGGAGAAATGGTGCCGTCGGCATTGACGTCGATGGCTATCTTGGTGGCGTCCGTGCCGCCGCCCAGACGCATGCCTTGCACCAGCACTGTGCCCCAGCCACCGGGGTGATCGGTGTCGGGGTCAAAAATCTTGGCGTCGAAGGTGCGCGGTGTCTGGTCCATGGTGAAAACGTGGGTATAGTCCGTGCGCGCCGACCATTGCAAATGAGGCAGCAGATTCTTCGGAATATAGGCCCATAACTCGGCACCCAGCGGATGGCTGATTTCGGTCGTGTGATGCAGCTCGAACTTCTTGTCCACACTATTGAAGAAGCCGGCATTGAAGGCGTGGATCATGCCGTCGTTGGCACCGACATACACCACTTGGCGACGGTTTTTATAGTGCGAGCGGAACGCACGGTAGGACAAATCCTGTGACAGCCGATCGAAGGCCTCGCCGGGTGCGGCCTCTGAAATTGGCGAGGAATCGGCGATGTCGCCAAGCCGCATTACTTCTGGCTGGCCGGATGGCATCTGTGCGACGCCGCTACCATTGTCGCCGTCGTAGTCGACGGTGCGATTGCGCATATTGGAGAACTCCTGGCCGCGCACCCAGTTGATCAACTGCTGGGCAGTGGCGAGCGTGCCTTCGTCCAGCCAGCGCCAGCGGTTGGCCGTGCCGAGCGTGGTGGCGTCGAAGCTAAGCAACTCCGAGCCGTCGGTGGCGACCAGGTCATCAGCTATGCCACTGGGCCCGGAATCGATCCAGGTCAGAATGTGGCGGCCGGCATTGGGGCTGGCACTGATCACGTTGTTGTAGGGGCGTTGGTTCTGGATGGTCCCCGCATCGAGGTCGGCCAGCCGATTGCGCGCGTTCCATACGGTCTTCAGTTCGCTCAATTCAAATGACACGGATGCGGTCGGGTTCTTGAAGATATCCGGGTCACTGGAAGCGATGCGGCGGAACTTTGCGCGCCGGTCAATGGCGTCAAAGAAAATCTCCACTACCTTGTCGGTAACGTAGTTATCCAGCACACCATCCTGGTTGCCGTCCTCGCGCAACTTGCCGACACTGTCGATAAACAGGGCAGTGAGCGTGCCTATCCATTCGACTTTGTTCTGCGCTGCCGTGCTGTCGGATTTGATCGGGTCAAAGACCGCCTGGAAGACCGCACCGACGCCTTCCTGGTTGTTCGATACTACCGCCGCCGCCGTACCGGAAGACACACGTTCAATGATGATGTCGAAGACTGCGGTCAAGGCGTCCTCGAGCGCGGCAGGATTGGAGACGAAGAAGTAGTTATCCGGCACGCCATCGCCTCCTGCGGTCAGACGACCGCGGGAGTCGCGCACATCCCATTCCTTCTTGAGATTAGGTTTCTTGTCGCCATCGGAGTCGAGGAAGCCACCCCACTTGGCAGCGTAGAACAGCGGGTTCTCCAGCAGGTCCGCGCTGGTCGCGTTGCTTACAGTAAAGGTATAGGACTGTGGGCCGCGCTGTCCGCCGGGTTCAGACAGCGCTCGGCAATCTACGCAGCCCGGTACGCCGGACGCATCGACGAAATTGCCACCTTTAATGCCGGAATAGGCGTGGAATCCGTCTTGCGTCGTGCCGCTGATGATGAAGCCGAACAACTGGCCGTTGCCGGTCGACTGCGCGACAGACTTGGTGGTGACGGTGACCTTAACCGGATTGACATTGGTGTTCACGACATAGTCGAACGTGCCCCACATGTCTTGATCGAAGTCGCCGCCTTGTTCGGAATCTTCCCAGGTGACGAAAAACTTACCATGGAAGATACCCGTGCCGCTTTTTGCGACAGGGAAGTTGACCGATGGCACACCCGTGGCGGAAATATCTGCAACGCCGTCGGGCGTGGTATTGGGCAAGCCCGCCGAGGCGCGGTCAGTGGAGTCCACCTCGGTGTGCTTGCGCACGACCTTGAAGTCCATCAGCGTGCCACCGCCATTGTTGAAGATCAGGCGATAGGCCGGAAGAATGCGCACTTTTTTCTTCGTGCCATCGGGACCAAGTGGGATCTCGATAGTCGGCACCGAGGTCGCCAGGGCGACGCCGAAAGTGTTGATCTTCTGCTCGTCGGGAAGATCGGCGCGCATGTCATTGCTATGGGCATACCAGGCCATGCCTGCCATGTGATAAGAGCCAAGGCCAGTCGGCGCCTCCGGGCAGATGCCAAAGGCATTACCCAACTGCGCGACGGTCTTCTGCGTACAGAACTCATCGACGGCGGCGCCAGAACGACCGATGAAGTAGCTGTTGCCGGTGATGCTCTCACCGTTGCCGACGGTATTGGTCAAGGTCGCTGCCGTATTGGCGCCGCCGAAGATGCTGGCAGCGGTCTGGTCGTTGTCGTAGGTGCTCACACTCGCGTTGAAGGCAATGATATTGAGCGAGGCGCACGCGTTGTTGGCATTCAACGGATCTGTCGACCAGGGGATGTCCGTCATGGTCGGAAAGGTGCCGATATCGGCGGGATCGAAAGCCGGAGTAGGCGCACGGCTGCTGCCGAGCGAGAAGTAACGCAGGGTCTCCAAATAGATCTCCGACATCGGATTGCCCCAGGATCGGCAGTTTCCTTCGGTGATGGCCGCCAGCTGGAAGCCGCAGTTGTCGGAGCCACCGGCTGTATCGCCGAAGTAGGTGCCATCAGCGTTCCGATAACCCCACATGCGCATGATGTTGAGGGTGTTGATAATGGTGCCGGTGGCGGGCAGCGTGGTCTTGAAGGTGCCGTTGGTGGTGGTATTGATTTCGTCGCTCATGTCTCCGACCGCCTTGCGTAAGGCGCCGCCGGAAATGTTCTTGCTCCAACTGCCGGTGACCAGACCGAATTTGATCAAGCCCGACTCCCCATAGCGCTGTAGCAGACCGGTAGGCTTGCGATTGCCGCTCGGATAGATCTGGCAATTCTCAAGGTTCTGGGTAGCGTTGAAATAGGTCGGGTCGCAGACCACCACACGCACGATGCGTTCCGGGCTGTTAGCTGCCGTCAGCAGCCGCAGGCCGTTTGGCGGGTCGGTGGACACCGAGTCCATGCCCGACTGCACAGGATCATTGGAATTACCATTGTCGCCGTGCTCATTTTCCCAGGTGCACTGCCAACGTTCGTTAGTAGCCCACAGTTGGCGATTGCCAAACACGATGCGCATGGTCGGCAGCGCGGTTGAGTTCTGCGAAACGGCGTTGCTATTGTCGACCGAGGAATTGCAGATGGTGATGCCTTCGCCGGCATCGTCGTAACCGTCGTTATTGCCACCGTGGGTGGTGTCAGTGCGTTGATTATCGAAGGGCGTGAGCTTCTCCAGGTCAGCCAGATTGTAGTATTTCGTGAAGCTGTGGGCGTCGGTCGGCAGATGTGCTCGCTCCAATACCGTGACTGTGCCGGTATCGATAGAGCGCTTACCGCCGTAGAGCAGTTTGCGCACAATATCCATGCGCGTCATGGCCGCCCAGTTGAGAAAATTGCCGCTGAATCGGCCCGCTTGGGCGTTTAAGCAATAATGCTTATTGCCGCTCGTGTCGGTGGCGCCGGTCGGCTCAAAACGCTGGTTGGCATCGACGTAGTTGTAAC
>JANMJF010000685.1:0-4857 GCA_031371245.1 Pseudomonadota bacterium
CTGCGCGTAGGCAGGGTCGGGGTTTGTCAACGAAATGATCGTCGCCGCAGCCAGTGCCGCGCCCCACAATATGGCGCTTTGCCGCAGTTTGGGCATGGCATTGAATGTGGCGGCAAAGTTTGCTCGCCAGGCTCCGACACCGCGCCAGGCCTTCAGGATGACATTCATATGCTGGCGCTTTCGGTTGCGGCGAGAATTTGCGCTTCGCGGTCGTAGGCGGCGCGTTCAAAGACGTTCCACATGGGCGGCGGAGCCGGGCGAGTTTTGACCGTTGGCGCTTGGAGTGCCGCGTTTTCTGAGGCCAGTAGTTCACGCAGGTTGCCGCTTGTCGGTGCAGCAACGGCACCGGTCGGAAAGGTCGTGGCGTATGACTCGCCCGTGTCTGCGACGCCCGCGTTGCGGGCGACCTTGGCAACATAGCCATTCCGAAATCCGCGCGTCTGGCTTCCCGTGTTATACATCGAGAGTGCGACCCGAAGGGCGGTTTGGGGATCGCGTCCGGCTTTTACCGAATTGTAGTTCGCGGTGAGGACACGGGCTAAGGCCGCAACATTGGTGCAGGGGTCGAATACGGTTTCCCAGGTCAGACCAAGCCAGCGCATGTTACGCGAGTTGATTTGACCAAGCCCCAGATCGACGGAATATCCCGCTGCTACGAAACGCCGCGCTGTCGCGGCAACATCGGCGGCGTTGTTTTGACGTACTGGTTGCCGCCCGCCGTTGACGTGGAGGGCGAAGGGATCGCTGCGGCTTTCGGTTTGAATGATTGCCAGCACCGTTTCGGGTGCGATTGTTGGCGCGCACTGCGACGCCAATGCAATGATGGCAGCCGCCGAATAGGCCATTAGACGCTATCCCCCAGAATCTTGGAAACTGTTCTTAGCCGCGCCTTGCAGATCATAGTGCGTTGCCCCAAAATTTCTGGCTTCAAGCAGAAATACTCTCTTCGACTACCGAACTATTGATAGCTGGCAGGAGAACGGGTCAGCCATAGACTCAGGAAGGCGTTGCAGCCGTTTCGACTTGCCTATCGAAACCGCTAACGGCCTTTGACCTTCATTTTTGATCCTGCGGACTATGTGTTCGTCGCTGGGTGGGTTCGCGATCGGTCGATTCTCTGTCCGAATTCGAACAAGTAAGGTAAAATCGAGCATTTTCCTTCGCAATCACAAGGCCCCGCTGGCGTCATCCAGCTAGGGGCAAACCATGAACCGAAGCCGCTATGTCACCCGGCGTGTCGATACGACCGATCGAGAAATTATCGCGGCATTGACCAAAGACGGTCGCATGACCGTCAGGGACCTCGCGACACAGATTGGTCTGTCCAGCCCCAGCGTAACAGACCGTATTCTGAAACTGAAAGATGCTGGCGCGATCACCGGGTATACGGTTTTGGTCGATCCCAAAGCCTTCGGCCTCAGCATTGCTGCGTATGTGCGGATGCACGCCAGGCCCGGCGACGTGAAAAAAGTGGCGCAATTGCTCAACGAGACGCCTCAGGTCGTCGAAGCGCATCGCGTCACCGGAGCAGACTGCTTTGTGGCGAAAGTCGTGGTCTGCGATGCGCAAGAACTTGAAACTGTGGTAGATCGGTTCCATCCGTTCGCATCGACCGACACGGCCATCATCCAATCCTCAACAGTCGCTAGACGTCTTCCAAAATTGTAGAACGTCACGCCTCGGACTGCGGTGTTGAGGCCATCTCACCAGCTTCAAGGTGCCATTGGCGGCAGGGCTAACGATCGCATTCGCCGATCCGCTACAGCGCAAACCCTCTCTAGAAATCGATGCCCAGCGCGGCGGAGGCGTGGAAGGTTCTTTCACCGTGATCATTGAACGTGGGTCCGCCCGAGGCGAGCAGGCGCAAAGGGCCGGGTAGGTCATAGATAGCGCCGATTTCCAGGCTTATGGCAGCATGGCCACCCACAACATCTGCGCCCCGCCGATCAGCCTCGAGACCAACGAGCAGTTTCTCCCCGAACTGGCGAGTCAGGGCTAGGCGACCGCGTATCAAAGTTCACCCAGCCTGTCGGCGGTGCTCACTCGCACCAATTCCTCATGGTCGACCAGCAGCACTGAGCCAGCAGCAAAGGAAGCCACTTCCTGCTATCCTCAGCAGCCGTGTTGTCGACGGCTGTCCGGCACCATCGGCAGTGAAACTGATTGGTCAGAGCTGCACGTATACCACGCCCCAGTGCATCACGAACGTGATGCGCTGCAGTTCGGTTATGTCGGCGAGGGGGTCGCCGCGAACGGCGACAATGTCCGCAGTTTTGCCCGGAGAAATCGAGCCGATCTCGGATGTCAGCTGTAGATGGCGCGCTCCCCAAGTCGTGGCTGCGCAAATAGCCTCGAGTGGCGTGAAGCCAGCCTTGACGAAATAGGTGAATTCGCGCGCGTTCGTGCCGAACGGTATGACCGGTGCGTCAGTGCCGAACGCGAACTTTACGCCGGCGACATGCGCGCGGCGCACCATGTCGAGACCGTCACCACCGAGCTGCCCGCGCAACGCCGCCGCCTTGGCGCGAATTGCGGGCGACATTCGACTCTCGTCCTGATCGCGCGCGGCCATGGTGGGCGTCAAATTCGCGCCGCCAACCTTGAAAAGCCGAATCGACTCCTCGTTCATCAAAGTGCCGTGTTCGATTGAGTCGACTCCAGCGCGAAGTGCTGCGTTGATGCTTTCGGTCGAATGCGCATGACACCAGACCTGCCGTCCGAGCATATGTGCCATCTTGACGATGGCGACAATCTCTTCGGAGGTCATGGTCTGATTTACCCCAGTCCGCGCTTCGTCGAGAATACCTCCGCTGCACGCGATTTTGATGAAGTCCGCGCCGTTCTTGACGACTTGGCGCACCGCGCGCTGGCAGTCGTCGGGACCAGAACACAGACCGGGGCTGTTCTTGGCGAAGAGTTCGTTCACGTCTTCGCGATAACCGTGGACATCGCCATGCCCCCCAAGAACCGGCACCCCGCCTGCGGCAAGGATGCGCGGACCTGGTACCTCGCCGGCCGCTATGCCATCGCGCAGCGCATTGATTGCGTCTTGTTCTGGAGAGCCGGTGTTTGCCACCGTCGTAAAGCCCGCGAAAAGCATCTTGCGTGCGTTCGAGGCACCAAGGATTGCCTTGTCAGCCGACGACTGAGTAAAAATGGCGGCGCGTAGCTGTGCAGGATCGGGATAAGTCAGGTGAACGTGGCTGTCGATCAATCCGGGCAGAACGAAGCTGGTGCGCAGATCGACAATCTGACCCGGGCCAGACTGAAAGCCGTCCAAGATGCTCGGATGCGCCCGTCTTCGATCACGATCGTTTTATTTGTCTCGACACGGCCTGTGTCAGGGTCGGCGAGCAACCTGCCTGCCTGGACATAAGTCGTGCTAGACGTCGCCGGCGAGGGCGTCGGACCCGTGGAGGAAACCTGCTCTGCGGCGGGTGCAATAACGCTAATTGCTCCAGCGGCGGCCAACGTCAGCAATAATTTGAACATCTCAGGTTCTCCTCACGAGAGCAGTACGGTCATGCTACTACGCTATGAGTGGGCGTTCAATATTGCTCTGGTGACTCGGAAACCTTGTCGGCTTATGCTGGAAACTACTTACGGGGATCGATCGTGATGGGTTTAGACAATTTCGGACGTTCGGACATGCCATCAGGCACCTTCGCGCTGACCCATGAACAAGGAGAGGTCAGGACTATTTTCTCCGATGGTCGACGCCTGACGTATCACCGCTCCGGTGCTTGCGACACGGCGCTAGTCCTCATCCACGGCGGGCTATGTGATCGCTCTTTTTGGCACAAGCAGGTATCCGGGCTTTCCGACGCTTGGCAGATTCTGGCAGTCGATTTGTCCGGTCACGGCTCCTCCGCAAATCGGCTACCTGATGATGGGATTGGCGGGATGGCCAATGACATTGCACGGGTGGTCGCCGATGCCGGCGCGCCGCGTGTGGTACTCGTAGGCCACTCTTTCGGTGCTCTTGTCGCAATCGAGGCAGCAAAGCAAATCGACCAGAACGTCCTCGGCGTCGTTGTTGTTGACCTACTCCACAACGGACAATTCACTCCCCCGCCGCGCCAGCCGATGGGGCCCGATGGGGTTCGCGGTGCGATGCGCCAAGGAATGTTTAAACCGAGTTCAAACGCGGCGGAACGCGAACGCATCCTCGACGCAATGACCGGTGGTTCGCCGGCCATCGCCATGGCGCTTCAGACAGAAGCCATGACGTATGACGCGACTGCCGCATTGCGCGCAACAAAGACTATACCTCTGTCAATGATTTTCGGCGGTATGAGACCCGTTGACGCGGCGGCGATCCGGGAAATTCGCCCCGATGCGCACTTATATTCGCTAGCGGATGCAGGGCACTTTGTAATGCTCGACGCCGCTGCGCCGTTCAACGATCTGCTTGCGACCGAGGCCCGGCTGATGACCGGCGCGTTGCAGAGACTCTAGCTAAGCGGCTGGGTGTTAAGCGACCCCAGCAAGCGTCGCATTGGTGTCCCATGCGTCGGCGTCGGTGATCTCGTCGGTGCGTTGCGCGTTGATCGTGCGCAGCAGGGGGGTCACCTTGTAAATGCCCACGTTGATCGAGTCGCCGATTGTCATCTGTCGCGGCTGGGCGGGGTCAAATCGCGGCCACTCCTGTCCGCCCGAGCTTCGCGGCACACCGGTTTTCGCAAACTCGACGATCGCGGCCATCATCTCACGAGAAATTCGCGCATCAACATCGTCGTAGCTACCATCGTCAGTCAGCGTTCCGAACATATAGACGACGGGCGCCCCGTGTTGCGCCAAGCGCTCGCTGACAACCGCTTCTGGTCCGGATCGCTTGAAGTGCATGTAATAGATCGC
>JANMJF010000687.1:0-2198 GCA_031371245.1 Pseudomonadota bacterium
GCAACATTAGTCCGCGGCGAAGATCGCTATGGCCATTTCGCGCTGACACCACGTCCGACCCGCGATCTGGACGAGGAAGCGGTAAAGTTTTACCAGAAGGCTACAGATTCCTTTCGGGCCATCGTATTCAAAGACGCCAAGAAGCTTCGCGAAAGATTTTAAACTTTAGAGTTCTGTGCTTAGACTTAATGCAGTAGGCCAATGAATTGGCTATAGCAGCTACGCCTGATTGACCATTATGGGCTCGGGGACATTCACCAGCGCGATTGCTGGACTGCACGCGGCGGCTGAGTCGTACCGGATGTTCGACACCGAGTCGGCGGGCAAGGGCGTGTTCGTTACATGACGCCAACACTTCTATCGGAGGGAGCAACATGCCGCAGCGAGTTCTGATTACAGGCGCGAGCGGCGTCGTTGGCACAAGCGCTATGGAGGAATTTCTGCGCTCCGGCTGGGATGTGGTTGCGGTCTCGCGCCGCAAACCGGCGGTTGTCGCGACGCGACCGTCCGGCATCTGGCCGTCGATCTGCGCGATGCAGCGGCGTGCCGGAGGCGGTTAACGCCTGTCATTCAAAAAGGAGGGAACAACTAGGTTCACTGTGATTGGCCTTTTCAAACGCCGTCCTGGTATGACCATGGACCAATTCAAGAATCATTATGAAAACGTTCATGCCAAGCTAGGGGCAAAATGTCTGGCGAATATCGTCTCGTATAAGCGGCGATATCTATACCCCGTACCGTATCCGCTCGATGGCACTATTGTTGAGCCTGAATACGATGTCATCACCGAGATGACGTTCCCGGATCGCGCTACTGCCGAAGCTTGTTATGCAGCTTTGGCCAAAGGCGACATGAATAAGCTGTTGTCGGACGATGAGGAGAACCTGTTCGATAAGCCGAAGAATAGGCTGGTCTATGTCGAGGATCATAGCTCCGTACTTTAGCCAGCATTTTTTAGTGCGCCGTGCAAAGGCACTTGGCGCTTCGATGAACAGGCGGCGAGCCCTGCGGGATCGGTCACTCCCAGTCGGCGGGCATGCCGATGACATCGGGACGTGGCAGGCCCAGCGCCTTGACGCCACGTAGGTAGGCGCGAGCGATGTGCGCGGCGTCGGTGACGCCCTCGAATTCGCCCTCGGGCCCGAGCTCGACATTGGAGCCATGGACGATGAAGATGACATCCGCAGGCACCTTGCTGTCTTCAGGGACGAGCAGCGTGTGCGACGAACCGGCAGGTTCGTACAGATAAGAATTGGCGTAGCTGCTCAGCTCATATTCGATGTACTTCCAGGTGCCGGACAGCGTCCATGCAAACACATGGCCGGTGTGGATGTGGGTACGCAGCCTTACGCCCGGGTCGAGACGGGCACGCGTGATGCGGATGTTGTGGTCGAAGTCCACCTGCAGCAGCTGGATTGAAATTCCCGGTGCAATCTGCACCATGGGCAGGTCCTGCTCCTGGCGCAGGATGGCGGCGGGGATAGTGCCGGCGGCGTGTTGAATCATCGGGGTAGTCCTTTCACTGGGGATGGGTCCAGCGTATTGCGGTTATGTCCTCGAACAGCCGGACCACCTGGAGATAGTCCTGCGTCGGGCCACGCGCGCATGGCCTGCTGCGTAGATGCAGTATAAACCGCCTTTTCGACGGCAGCTTTCAGCAGTAGCGGCACCCACGAGAGTAGGTCGCCGTACTCCGCGAGCGGCAAGTCTCGTCTCGCCACCTTGTGTATTCGATGCCTAATAGCTTCATGTGTGTGGCTGGTAGTGTGCGCCGAGGATCACACCGAGCATGCGGCACGGCTCATGCCAGTGGTTGTGCCACGCGTGCTTGGTTGCACTTTGTATCACCAGATCGCCAGCCTTCAACTCAGTTTTCGAACCGTCGTCGAGTTCTAGTTCGATACGACCAGACAGTATGTAGATGAAGTCGATGGTGGCCGACCGATGCATGCCGGGGACATCCGGATCCATCACCTCGAGCAAGCCCGGAAACTCTTGCGCAAGTTGGCCTGCGGCGTCTGTGTCATCGTGACTGGGCGCGGCATCGGACTCTGGACCGATAGTGAACTCCGCGATGCGAAACCCACCGATGGGCGCGAACCAGTCTTTATAAAGTGGCGGCGTACCGGCGTCGGGAAAACGCATGACGGTGTCGGCACCCCACAACCGGTTCAGCTCGATGCTCGGCATGCCCGGCA
>JANMJF010000696.1:0-1741 GCA_031371245.1 Pseudomonadota bacterium
TGATGAGGGCGGCGCGGATACCGGCTTCGCTCATCGAATGACCGGCGTCGGGCACCACTATCAGCTCCGCTTCGGGCCAGGCGCGGTGGAGATCCCAGGCTGAGCGCAGCGGACACACCACGTCGTAGCGACCCTGCACGATCACGCCTGGAATGTGGCGGATACGATCGACATCGCGCAGCAGCTGGTCATCGCGCTTGAAGAAGCCGCGGTTGACAAAATAGTGGGCCTCGATGCGAGCGAAGGCTTCCGCAAAACGCCCGCCGCCGAATTTTTTGATCAAGGCCGGGTCGCTCACCAGCTTGCTGGTGCTGGCTTCCCACACCGACCAGGCACGCGCTGCCTTGCGCCGTACTTGCGGGTCGCGGCTGGTCAAGCGTTTGTAATAAGCGCCGAGCAAGTCGCCGTGTTCGCGCTTGGGAATGGCGTGCAGATAACCTTCCCAAGCATCGGGGAAAAGCTGGTTGGCGCCCGCTTGATAGAACCACGACACTTCGGCTGCGCGCAGCAGGAAGATGCCGCGCAATACCAGCGCCCGCACCCGCAGCGGGTGGCGCTGCGCATAGGCCAGCGCCAGTGTGCTGCCCCAGCTGCCGCCGAACACCAGCCATTGTGCGATCCCGAGATGAGTGCGCAGTTGTTCGATGTCGGCGACCAGATCCCAGGTGGTGTTCTCGCGCAGTTCGGCGTGGGGGCGACTGCGGCCACAGCCGCGTTGGTCGAACAACACGATGCGCCATTTGCGTGGGTCGAAATAACGCCGCTGCATGGTCTCGCAGCCACCGCCGGGGCCGCCGTGCAGAAACACCAGCGGGCGGCCTGCCGGGTTGCCGCATTCTTCGAAATACACCGTGTGCAGGGCCGAGACCTTGAGGCGCCCACGGCGATAGGGTTCGATGGCCGGGAACAGATCGGTAGGCGCGTGGCGGTGCCGCGCTGGTTTGGCGGTCATGGTGTAGTTTCCGGGTTGCGAGGCTGGTCACTCGCCGCGCGAGTGGCGAGGCGATGATGCGCTGGGCTCGCACGTGGGTCCAGCGGGTCGCCAGGCGACAGAGCGCCGCGCTTATGCTCGAGAGGCATGGTGATAATATCCGCAGCGCCCGGCCAGAACACCGCACGTTATCTGAGGAGGGGAGATGATTTTTTCGTGTACCAAACTATGGCCCGTGCTGGGCTTGCTCGCCGTCGTCACAGCGCAGGCTGAACCAGATGCGTCGTCTGCACCGCCGGCCGACACCCACTGGACCAGCTATAACGAGAACGTCAACGGCCAGCGCTTCGTCGATCTGAATCAGATCACGCCGGCCAACGCCCCGCAGCTCGGTGAAGTGTGCCGGCTCAAGGTCGACGAGACGGGCGCTTTCCATACCGGCATTTTGCAAATTAACGGTCTGCTCTATTTCACCACCGCCAGCGATACGCTCGCAGTCGACGCCACCAATTGCAAACTGCGCTGGCGCCACCATTACGTGGCCGACGATCCCGCCGGTACGCCGCTCAAGGTCAACCGCGGCCTGGCCTATGCCAATGGCGTGTTGTATCGCGGCACGCTCGACTCGCGGCTGCTCGCCATCGATATGGCGAGCGGTAAAACCCTGTGGCAATACCAAGTGGGCGATCCGCAGCAGGGCGAGTTCTTCAGTTCAGCGCCGCAGATTTATCAGGGCCTGGTCATCATTGGCGCGGCCGGTGGCGATTGGGGCACACGCGGTCGCGTGATGGCCTTCGATGCCAAGAGCGG
>JANMJF010000700.1:0-4488 GCA_031371245.1 Pseudomonadota bacterium
AGTACCGAAGCCCACCGCCGCGCCCAAGGGCTGACCCGGCAGCATGTGCGATGCGTCGAGCGAACCATCGATCACGCGATCGAGCACCACCTTCCAGTTGGCCTGGGCTTCGAGCGTGACATAGAGCCCTTGGTCTTCGAAAAAGCCCTTCTCATAGGCCACCACCAGCGGCGCGCAGTCGGTGAGTTTGATGAAGCCTATCTTCAGTTCCTGCTTCTCCGGCGTAGCGGCAATAACAACCGTCGCCCATACAGCGAGTAACGCCGCGCAACAGCGGGCGAATCCTCGCGGCAGGCTTAGGTTTCTGCTTTCGAACATGTCGCTCTCTCCTGTCGAACAGCGGCGGTCGATGGACCGCAGGAAAAAAAAACGGCATCCGGCAGCCACCTTCGAGGTTCTGCACGAGACACCGTTGTCTTTGTCGATAAAGCGACCCGCCGTTGGACCGCCATCAGTATTCATTCATTCATCGGACGTCGCGTCCGCGACCGCGACCGATAGCGGGTGATCACCACCATCGTCCTCTCTGTCACAGCTTCTACAGTGCAACTAGCTTGCCAAGGCTAAGGTTGCGCTACGGCCTGCGAAAAACGCCACTTTTGCCGGTGGCGACGATCGCTCCTCAGCCTGACAACGCATCATTTACGTGCAACGCGCACCAAGGCACGCCACGCCCGAAGCCGTTCCGCCGCTCGAAACGCGATGTCGAAACTGCGCGCATAGTCGGCCGGGTCGATAGCTTGAGTATTCATCAGCAAGTGCGTCCCCTGTGCGTCGCTCAGGCCAGCAACTCGGCGGCAGCTAGCAGACTGCGCGCGAGTTCCACCAGTTTCAGATTGCGATCCATGGCCATGCGGCGCATCGCCTCATAGGCGGCACTCTCTTCCATGCCCTTCTGTTTCATGAGTATGCCCTTGGCCTTTTCGATCACCTTGCGATCGGCCAAGGCGCTGCGCGCGTCGTCGAGTTCGCGTTTGACGGCCTGAAATTGTTCGAAGCGACTGATGGCGACCGTCAATACCGGCGGCACGCGCGCCGGATCGAGATCGCCCACCACATAGGCGCTGACACCCGCCGCCACCGCGTTGCGGATCAACTCGGGATTGTCGTCCTGGGTGAAAATCACTACCGGCCGCGGCTGCTCGCGGTTCAGTGTGTGCATGCCTTCGAGAATATCGCGGTTGGGCGAATCGATATCGATGATGACCATATCGGGCGCCACACGCAGCACTTCTTCGCGCAGATCGCAGCCATGATCGAAGTGCGCGACGATGTGATGACCGGCGGCGAGCAGGGTCTGTTCCAGCACCGCTGCGCGCTCCGGGTAGGCATCGACGAGCAATATCCGCATCAGAACTTGAGCTCCGCCCACAGCCACAGCTTGGTCAGGTCGTAGGCCTGTTTGCCGGCACTGGTCGCGCCGTTGCGCGCGAGGTTGGTGGCATTGTCCGAGGCCTCGTAGCGAGCGTATTTGATACCGAGGGTGTAGTGCTCGAGGATCGGTCGCGTCAGCTGTACGTCCCACTCGTTACCGTAGTTGTAGTCGCCGTGGTCCGCGTTGAAATCGTGATACATGACGGCGAGATTGGCCCCGGCAATCTTGAAGGCGAGCGTGCCGTAGATATCCACCACGCCATCGGCGGGGGTGGTCAAGAAGCGATCGGCCCAGCCCTGGAAAGCGTGATTGGTGCCGAGCGGGGTTTGGAACGCGCGACCGATCTTGCCCTTGCCAAGCGGCACTGCACCGTCGCCACCCAATACTTCATAGCTGCCCTTGATCGTCACCGATTCCAACCACGGGTGATTGATCAGTTTGCTGACGCCGAGTTCACCGAGATAGTAGTTGACGCTGATCTCGACTGGATTGTCGTGGCCGTAGTCCTCTTGATGGGCGCACTCAGCGGTGTACAAAATCTTGGCGGCCCAGCCCACCAGGTCATAGGCGCCTTGCAGACGCGCGCCATAGGTCGCGCTCGACAATGCCCGTGTGCCCGCCAAGCGGTTGTCGCCGAAGTCGAGCAGGTAGGCATAGGGCTCAAAGGTCGAAAACGGAAGGCCACGGTAGGTCAGATCGATCAGATGACCATCGAGAGAATAGTCAGCGCGATCAGGCAGCTTATTGTCCTCGCCGAAAATGCGATTGACGTTCCATACATAGGCATAGTCGATGTGCAGGGCCGGCACGCTGTCGTTGACCATCCGCAGCGCATCGAAGGTCTGCCAATTCTGGCGCCACAAGACGTTGCCGACATAACGATGCAGCGGTGCGGTGCGATGTTCGATTTCCTGACGGCCTAGCCATAGTTGCGTTTTGGGCAGGCCGCGATAGCGCAGATTGGCCTGCTGGATTTCGGTGCCTTCCGGATCGACGACGACTGCCCGTGTCGTGTAGCCGTTGCCGCCGCCGTCGTTAAAGTCTTCAGCGCCGAGCACACGCACGTCTTCGAGCTGCGCGTACAGACCAAAGCCGTGATAAAGACCGGTGCTGTAACCGAGCGCGCTGCGCAGGGTATTGGCATAGGCGTCGGAGAGTTTGGGCGTTTGACCGTCGTCGACGTTTTCGAAACGGTAGCGCAGATACAAGTCTGGTTTGCCGCCGCTCAAGGCACGCCACAAGTCATCGGCCAGCGCCGCCTGCATTGCCATCATCGCGCCCATCGAAACCAGAAAGCTTGCCACCGTGCGGCGACGGCATCGTGCGGTCGTCATCGTCTTCATCCTCGTGCAATTGCGTGCAGGGTTACGCTGCGCACGAACAGTCTCAGGGTGTTCGTGCGGAGACACAGACCCGCTGCTCCGTTGCAACCGGCAAGGACCGGTTCGCGACGAACCGAGCCCGACATTGGGCCAACTCCTGGCATTGGCTGGTGCAAAATCGGGGCCAGCGCGGAAATGCGGCCAGCACCGGCAAAACAGCGGACGTTCGTCGCGCTAGCTTGGCGAGCCGCACCGTGATGGTGAACGGCGGCCCTATTAACGTGCAGTTGCGGCCCGTCATTCCATTGCAATCCCACGCCACTCCACTCAAGGTGCGCCGATGAATGACACTACCAAGACCAGCGCGTCGCTGCCGCGCACGGTGTGGGCACTGGGCCTGGTCAGCCTGTTGATGGACGCATCATCAGAAACCATCCACGGGCTATTGCCCTTGTTCCTGACCACCACACTGGGCGCGAGTGTGGCCCTGGTCGGCATTATCGACGGCGTTGCTGAGGCGACCGCCGCCATCGCCAAAGTATTCTCGGGCTATGTGTCCGATCGCGTCGGCCGGCGCAAGCCACTCATCTTGCTTGGCTATGGATTGGGCGCTCTGTCCAAGCCGCTCTTCCCGCTCGCCGCGAGCGCCGGCCTGGTATTCGGCGCGCGCTTCATCGATCGCCTCGGCAAGGGTCTGCGCGGCGCACCACGCGACGCCTTGATAGCCGATGTCACGCCGGACTGTCAGCGCGGCCGCGCCTACGGCCTGCGCCAGGCCCTCGATACGGTCGGCGCCTTCATCGGTCCGCTCGCCGCCATCGGCTTAATGCAGATCTACGCGGGCGACATGCGCGCGGTGTTCTGGTTCGCCGCCCTACCCGCCTTGCTGTCAGTGCTGTTGGTGCTGTTCGGTGTGCAAGACGCCGAGTCCACACCGCGCCCGGCCAGCGCGCGCCCCCCCATTCAATGGCGCGACCTACGCAGCCTGGATGCCGCCTATTGGCGAGTCGTGGCGCTCGGCGTGGTATTTACCCTGGCACGCTTCAGCGAAGCCTTTCTGATCCTCAAAGCCCACGACAGCGGACTGCCGCTGCCACTCGCGCCGCTGGTGCTGGTGGCGATGAACGTGGTCTATGCACTCGGCGCCTATCCGGCCGGCGTGCTGGCCGATCGCATGGGGCCACGCAGGCTGCTGCTAGCTGGCTTGGCGGCATTGATCGCAGCCGATGTGCTGCTCGCGCTCGGCCACGGTCTCATCATGATTTTCACCGGCATCGCGCTGTGGGGGCTGCACATGGCCTTAAGCCAGGGCCTGCTCGCCAAGCTGGTGGCAGACCGCGCCCCAGCAGCGCTGCGCGGCTCGGCCTTCGGCGTATTCAATCTCAGCTGTGGTGTGGCGTTGTTGCTGGCCAGCGCGCTGGCCGGCGTGCTGTGGCAGTTGTTTGGCGCCGCTACCACCTTCTGGGCCGGTGCAGTATTTGCGCTGCTGGCGGCTTTGCTGGTGAGTGCGATGGGCGATTGATCCTAAAAGCGGCCGTCGGCCTACCGAAGCAGCGTTAACGGACGTTCAATTGTCGCAGTGGACTGGCGGTTGCGGGCACAAATTTTGCGAAACCACGGATGCGGATTGCACGTAGGCGTTGCGCATCGGTCAACTTCACCGCAGGGGATTTCAGTTACTGCCGGAAGCCCACCACGCAGGTCAACACGCGCCGGCGCGCTACCGATCTGCTGCGGCAGATCGCTCATCCTCGTGATGCTTCTATCCACGCGCGCCGCTCATGCGGCGCG
>JANMJF010000705.1:0-1964 GCA_031371245.1 Pseudomonadota bacterium
CCCGGCCGTTTACGTACCGGTTCAAGACCGGTCAGCACTTCGATGTCGGCGGCGTCGTAGCGTGCGCTCAAGGGCAGGGTTCCATCGCGCCGACGGCGCGTAGTGTGGCGGGGGAAAAACCGGCGCGATTATGCCAGTGCCCTAGGCGTGGGGAAACGCTTCCCCGCAGTCAAGAGAAATCAGCAGCCAGCGCCTCCCGCACCGACGTCGCCAGGGTTACTTCGGCGCGATAGGCGGGATGCTCAATGCCGAACTTCACCTCCAGCCCGTGTTTGAAAGCCGTCACTGCTAGCGCTGGCAATTGAAAGCGCAGGAAGTGTACCGCCGAAGTCTTCTCGTCGTCGGCGCGCTCGAGGTCCTCGTCGGCGACTGCGACAACGCGCGGCTGACCCACGACCTCCAGCCACACGCGGTGCTCGACGCCGCGCAGCGCCGCCAGTGCCGCCTGGCGCTCCGTGACGTCCTCGTATTCGAGCATGAAAGTCGCTTTCAGGTTGTCACCGTCAGGAATGAGGGGATTGTAGGCCGCCAGCTCGTCCTCGATAGCTGCGCTGGCAAAGATCCGTTCGACGCGCAGCATTTCCTGGATCTGGTAGTGGACGGTCAGACGGTCTTCGAAATAAAGCGCGGCATGGGCACCGATGAATACTTTGCGCCGGGTCTTGTGGGCGAGCACCGCGCGCCGCATGTCGGCGCGTTGGTCATGGTAGGCCTCGAGGGTGAGCAGGTCGGCACGCGTGAGTTTTTGCATAGTGAGTCGTCAAATTCCGTAGGCAAGCTTTAACAGAGTGAAGGCCGAAATCGCGTGGCTGCCGTTGTTGACACCGTGCTCAATCAGCTCGCCCGCCATCGGGCAGTCGCTGACGTAATGATCGACCTTCGATTCACTGATACGTTTGACGATGGGTCGGCAGATCTTCTGGGCAAAGGCATAACTCTCTTCCTTCACCGCATAGGTGCCGTCATGGCCCGAGCAGCGGTCGATGACCAGCACCTCGGTGCCAGGCACCAGTTCGAGGATTTCCTTGGTCTTATGGCCGATGTTCTGCACACGCTGATGACAGGGCGCATGCCAGGCTATCTTGCCTAGCTCGCCCTTGAAATCGGTGCGCAATTTGCCAGCGCGGTGGCGGGCCATCAGGTACTCATAGGGGTCGACAAAAGCTGCTCGCACGGTCTGCACCCGGGCATCATCGGGGAACAGCAGCGGCAGTTCCTGGCGGTACATCAACACGCAGCTCGGGATCGGCGCGGTGATGCGCAGCCCGCGCTCGGCGAGGGCCAGCAGCGGCGGGATATTGATGTCCTTGTGTTTCGCGACGGTGTCCAGATCGCCCAGCTCAAGCTTGGGCATGCCGCAGCACACTTCCTTCTCGACCAGTTCGACCGCCACGCCGTTGTATTCGAACACCGTCACCATGTCGGCCACCGTCTGCGGCGCATTACGGTTGCCGTAACAAGTCACATAGAGCGCAATACGATCGTCGGTAGGGGTGGCCGCAGGGCGCTTGGCCAAGCGCGCGCGTGCATTCGAACTATAGAATTTCGGCAATGGCGCTTCGGCATGCACGCCAATCGCGCGCTGCATGAGCTTGCGTGCCACGCCGTTGGCATTGACCGCATTGACCACTTCGGCCACCACCGCAATACCCGCCAACTTGCCCACGGCATCGGTCGAAGTCAGCACCCAATCGCGCAGTGTCGCGCCATCATTTTTGAACTTCACCGCTTTGGCACGCAGCATCAGATGCGGGAAATCGACATTCCATTCGTGGGGCGGCACATAGGGACACTTGGTCATGTAGCACAAATCGCACAGATAACACTGATCGACGACCTTGCCGTAATCGGCCTTCGCGATGCCGTCGACTTCCATGGTGCTGGAGTTGTCGACGAGGTCGAACAAGGTCGGAAAAGCGTTACACAGACTCACACACCGACGGCAACCATGGCAGATGTCATAA
>JANMJF010000708.1:0-13679 GCA_031371245.1 Pseudomonadota bacterium
TGGCCGTGAGCTTGCCGATCGCGGGCCTGGTGTCACGCTTGCGCTATCGGGTTGGAGCACAGGGCTATGGGATAAAGCGCGTGCAATTGAATGGCGTTGAACTCCACGGTCGCGCCTTGAGCAATCCCTATCGCGAAGCGGGTGTCGCGGTATCGATGGGCGCCGTGCGCGCGCTGTTGCGTGATGGTGAGAACCGCTGGGAAATAGAGCTTGCCTGAGCCGCACGCGTCGTGCTGAAGACTCCCGATGCAACGTGGGTGTTATATGAGCATTCGCCGATGTCGAGCATTTATTCCGAAATAGGCGGGCTCACGGCCACAGCGTGCCAACTTGCGCGCGGCCCGGCGACATGGTCGCGGGTGTCAGACGCCTCAAGCTGGGCGGTAGCACGACACAGAACGTGCTGCCCACGCCTTCGGCACTGGTGACGGTGATGTCTCCGCCGTGAGCGCGCACGAAGGCCAATGCCAGACTCAGCCCAAGGCCGCTGCCGGTCTGTGAGCGACTGCGCTCGCAGCGATAGAAACGCTGAAAGATGTGCGGTAGATCGTCGCCCGCAATGCCGATCCCGCAATCTTCTACTGTCAGCCATACATTGGTGCCGTTGTCTCCGGCCGCCAGCCTGACCCGGCCGCCAGCGGTGGAATATTTGAGCGCGTTATCCAACAGGTTGGCCACCACCCGTTGTAGCCGCTGGCGATCACCCACGACGCCAAGCTGTGCGGACACTTCGACGGTCATTGAGATGTCGCGATCCTCGGCGACGGTGTGAAACAATTCGCAAGCATCGAGGACAATGTCGTGCAGATTGACGGGCGTGACGTCGAGCGGAGCAGCGCCCGAATCTGCCTCCGCGATGTCGAGCGTGGTATTGATCATACTAAGCAGACGATCGCACTCTTCGAGAGTCCCCACCGCCAATGCCTCGCGTGCGTCGCCACTGCGTGCGGAACTTAAGCTCATTTCCGCCGCCGCACGCATCCGTGTCAGTGGGCTGCGAATATCGTGGGCGAGGTTGTCGGCGATGTCCCGCATTCCGACAATCAGTACTTGGATCCTATCGAGCATGGCATTGAACATGCGCGCCAGTTGGTCTATTTCGTCGCCATGTCCCGCTACGGGCACGCGCCGATCGAGCGCGCCCGCGGCAATTTCGCCGGCGGTGCGTGTGACATCCCGCACGCCGCGCAGCGCGCGATTGGCCATGAACCAGCCGATCGGGCCGCCGAGCGCCAGCACCGCCACGAGCGTAACGATAAAGCCGTGCATGATCTTCGCAATGAATTCCTGATCGCCTTCGAGGGACTGGCCTATTTCGATGACGAGCCCGGGCCCAAGCTCGCCGATGACGGTCCGTAGCCGGTCCTGACGGGTAGGCACGACCGGCGTATCGAGTTCGACAAGCCCTTCGTCAAGCACCGGCCGTAACACCGCCGATGGTAGCGGTACGAGTCCGGGCCACGCGCCCAATGGCGTCGCCGTGAGCAACTTGCCATCACGCGACCAGATTCTGAAATACAGCGAAGCAGCCTGCTCGGCACGAGTATCGAGTGCCATCTCCCGTGTCACGCGATCGATCCCTTCATCGCGGTAGAGGCCGGCAAAATCCTCAATGTCCTCACGCAGATCCGCGTCAGTACGCGCCACGACTGCGGCCACCACCAAGGCATACACCAAAGCCAGGGCGAGCGCCGAGGAGACCGCAAAGGCGGCGGCGTACCATAAGGTCAGACGCAGAGCGAGGGTGGTTTTGCGTTCAGGATCGATCTTTGAGGACATAACCTAGTCCGCGCACGGTGTGGATCAGCGGTTTGGCCGAATCCCGATCGATCTTGTCGCGCAGCCGGCAGATCCGTGACTCCACGACATTCGTCTGCGGGTCGAAGTTATAGTCCCACACGCGTTCCATGATCATGGTTTTCGAAACCACCCGTCCGGCATTTCGCGCCAGATACTCCAGCACGCTGAATTCCCGTGGTTGCAGGTCAATGCGACGAGCACCGCGCAGCACCTCACGGGTCAGCAGGTCGATATGCAGATCGGCGACGGAAATGCTGGTGGGTTCCGGCGAGTTAGTGGCACGCCTTATCAAAGCCTGGATACGGGCCAGCAATTCTGAAAACGCGAAGGGCTTCGTGAGGTAGTCGTCACCGCCGGCCTGCAGGCCGCGTATGCGCTCGTCGAGCGAGCGCTTGGCGCTGAGGACGATGACCGGCAGTTGAATGCGCCGCCGCCGCAGTTCGGCGATCAGCGCCAGGCCGTCCATCCCCGGTAACATGATGTCGATAATTGCGGCGTCGTAGCGTTCGCCAAGCGCCGCCTGCAGGCCTGCATGACCGTCAGGGGCGTGCGCGACAATGAAGCCGGCTTCCTTGAGGCCCTTGCTTATGAAGCTTACGAGTGTGGGGTCGTCGTCGACAACGAGCAGACGCACTACGGTATTTCCTGCGTAGGAGGGATGCGGGCCGGGTCGGCGAAGCTGCTCCTACTCTAGTCAGGGCCCACAGCGCTTGTCCACAATCGGGCTCACTATGCGTGCGAACATTGCCAAATGCTCATGTTGCGGCCAGCCAGCGCTTAAACCCGGCCGCAGGCTTGGCAGAGCGTTGATGGGCTGGACGCGTACGCCGACGCGTCCAGCCGGCGCCTGAGCGGTTACAGAATAACTTTCACTACCTTGCGCAAATCCCGCGCGATGCGCGTGGCGGATTCCATATCTTCGTCGCCCACGGCAGTGCCAAGATTGCGGACCAGGCTATCGAGCCGGGTTCGCGCCACCGGTTTCAGCGCGTGGGCGATGCGGTCGCGCAACCATTCCAGCGTCACGAAATCGCTGCGGACATGGCCGGTGTTGCGCGCTTCAGCATCAACCAGAACGCGCCTTGTCCACAGTTCGAAGCGCATCGCGTCGACCTTCACGGCTGGCTGGTGGCGGAGCTTGAGGTCGTTGATGGCGTAGGCCGCACCGATAGACGCGGCATGGGCCTCGCTGCGATTGCGGGCGGTGATCTGCGCAGTCAGCTTGTCGATCGCCAGACCCGTGGGTTCCACCAACCGCGGCGGCAGTTTGCCGGCACGCAGCTCCTGCCAATCTTCCTGCATCTCCAGGGCAAGATTCCTAGCACGCACCCATTCGTTTTCAGTGAGCAACGGCGCGTGAAAAATTGAATCGGCCGCGCTTGCCAGATCGCGCAATTCTCCCGGCACGCCACCCGCGACGAAATCGATCGGTACCGCGAGCGCCATCCCTTCAATGTTACGACCGGTAGTCGACAGGAACTCGCCATAACCGGGGGCAAACACCTTTTCACTGATCGAGCCATCCTGATGGGTCTCGGCACCGACCATCACGCCGCTGATCGGCCCTGACGGGCCATCGTAGGTCTGGTCGACTGCGCTGACCGTCAGTTCCTCGAACACATTTCCGGGAATGTTCTCAGGACGATAGGCGTCGCCAATACGCGGCCGCGCCGGCATGATCATGGCTGCCGGTCCTTCGTTGCCAGCTTGCCAAGTGCCTTCAGTCGACGTGATGAAGCCGTCTTCGTCATAATCGTAAACGCTTTCGCCCAAATACCAGACCGCGCCGTCGTCGCCTTGGGCGTAGAGGTCAATGGCGGTTTCCTGCAGACGCCCGTCGAGGAAGGCCATGTATTGCGAAACCAGTACGCGCACGCATTGTCCTGGCGTCCATTCGACTAGCTCCTGACGGGGCAGCAGCGTGGTTTCGGTGTGAAATACTTTGTCGTCAACACTTCCGTTCAGGATCGCTGAACGCAGATTGCTGATCGGAAACAAGGGATTGCGCACTGCGGTCGAGTTGGAGAACGGCGGCGCGACGAGGTCCCGTCGCGCACTATCCGCAGCCAAGGCTACGTCATCAAGGCCCGCAGCGGCGAGCTGTCTTGGGCTTGGTTGGGGTATCGACTTGAACGCGCTCGCTTGACAGCCGAGACCTCCGAGCGGGCGCATGACATTCGGAGTTTCGGTCGCCTGCGCTAAGGACGCTGTCGTTAAAGTGAGTGCCGCGATGGACGCTTTGAAAATTGGGTGATGCATCTTGATGACTCCTGTGGCGGATGATGGACCGACTTGGTCCGCGAGAGCTGCGGGTCGGTTGGAGCTAGAGAGTACGCATCCAGGTTGCCCGCAGAGTTACCGCAACGTGAGCAAATCGTCACCTTCGGCTCTTCTCCCGATGGTGGAACGCAAGTGGGCGTGACGGGGATCGGCGCGTAGTTGATCCGATAGCGCGCGCCCTCACTCCCGCTCGCACGTGCGCGCGGGCGAGAGCAACGTTCAATAACTGCCCGGGATCAAAATCTTTTCATCCACCCGCCGAATATCGGTGTGCCCGCAGAAGGCCATGCTCAGATCTAACTCGCGGGCGATGATCTCCAGCGCGCGGCTCACGCCGGGCTCGCCGAGCGCAGCCAACCCGTAGAGGAAGGACCGCCCGATCAAGGTCCCGCGCGCGCCCAAGGCCCAGGCCTTCAAGACATCCTGGCCCGAGCGTATGCCACCATCCATCCATACTTCGATACGCGAGCCGACCGCGGCGACGATCGCCGGCAGCGCCGCTACCGCACTCGGTGCGCTGTCCAACTGGCGTCCGCCGTGGTTGGAGACGATCAAGGCATCGGCGCCGCTGTCGACGGCAAGACGCGCGTCCTCGACATCCATGATGCCCTTGAGAATCACCTTGCCACCCCAGCGTTTTTTGATCCATTCCACGTCGGCCCAACTCAGGCGCGGGTCGAACTGTCGCGCCGTCCATTCACTCAGTGAGCCGATATCGCTGACGTCTTTGACGTGGCCAACGATGTTGCCGAAGTTACGTCGCTGCGTGCCGAGCATGGCCAGGCACCAACGCGGGTGCAGGGCCAGATTGAGCAGATTGCCAAGAGTGGGTTTGACCGGCGTCGACAGCCCGTTCTTGATATCACGGTGGCGCTGGCCGAGCACTTGCAGGTCGAGCGTGATCATCAAGGCCGAGCAGCCGGCGGCCCGGGCGCGCTCGATCAGGGCCTCGACAAAAACGCGGTCGCGCATCACATAGAGCTGGAACCAGAATGGTGCCTTGGTGTGGGCGGCGATGTCCTCAATAGAGCAGATGCTCATGGTCGAGAGCGTGAAGGGAATGCCGAATTTTTCGGCCGCGCGCGCTGCCAGGATCTCGCCATCGGCATGCAACATGCCGGTCGAGCCAGTTGGTGCGATGGCGACTGGCATGGCGACGTCCTGGCCTAGCATCTGCGTGCGCAGACTGCGGTGCTCCATATTGACCGCGACACGCTGACGGAATTTGATCGGTTTGAAGTCGGCCTCGTTGGCGCGATAGGTGCTCTCGCTCCAAGAGCCGGTATCGACATAATCGTAGAACATACGCGGCACGCGCTTCTTGGCCAGTACGCGCAGATCTTCAATGGTGGTGACGATAGTCACATTCAGCCTCCCCCGCTCGTGCGCGGATTCAGTTCCGCCGCTTCGTGCAATAGCGCGATCAATTGTTCGGTGCGTGCATCATCGAGTTTATTGCCTTCATCATCAGCCACGAAGAACACGTCGACCGCTTTTTCGCCGAAGGTCGCAATATTGGCGCCGCGCAAATCGACGCCGGCCTCGGCGATGGCCGCCGCCAAGGTCGCGAGCAAGCCTTTGCGATCGGCCGCTACCACTTCGATGGCGGTCACGCTCATGGCTGCGGCTGCAAGTCGCCGTACCTGCACGGGCAGCGCTTTCATCAAAACATCGGGCTTGGCCGGACGCTTGATCGGTGTCGGTTCCTCACCGTCCAGCACCGCTTCCAGCCGCCGCCGTAGACGTTCCATCTGTTCTCGTTCGCTGACTGCGACATCGTTGGCGCCGGTGATGTGGAATTCATCGAGCACGCGGCCGTCGCGTAGCGCATAGGCGTGGGCGGTCAGCGCCTTGGTATTGGCATTGGCGAGCGCTGCGGTCAGATGCGAAAACAGCTTGGGCCGATCATGGCCCCAGGCCAGCACCCGCGTATAGCCCATCGATGCATTGACTTCGAGATGCGCGCCGCTGTCGCGGATCAGCAGCCGACACAGCTCCAGCAAGCGTGCCGGTGGGAAATGCAAGGCCAGCGAATTCGACACCGACGCCAACAGGCTCGCGATGACCTCGCGTTCAGCAGGCTGACACAGACCGAGCGCACTGTCGCGTCGCGATTGCAGGCGTTCGGCCTGATCGGCCGGCAGCACCTGGCCGGTGCGCAGATAGGCTTCGGTGGCACGAAACAGTTGCGCGAATAAGGTGCCTTTCCAGTCCGTCCACACGCCCGGTCCGACCGCCGTCACGTCGGCCACTGTCAACAGAAACAGATAAACAAGACGCTCCTGATCGCCGACGAAGGCGCTGAAGTCGGCAATCACACCCACGTCCGACAAGTCGTAATGCTGCGCAGTCTTGGAAAAACGCAGGTGATGCAGCACCAGCCACGCCACCAGTTCACCGTCGTCGTGCGACAGGCCGAGCCGACGGCAGAAGCGCCGCGCGAGATTCTCACCGATCTCGGAATGATCACCGCCGCGACCCTTGGCAATATCGTGATACAGCAGCGCGATATAGAGCAGTTCCGGGCGTTCCAACGCCAGCATCAGCTTGGACGCCAGCGGCATGGTGATGAACTGCCCTTCGTCAAGGCGGAAATCACGCAGGATGTCGATGGCGCGAATGGTGTGCGCGTCGACGGTGTAGTGATGATAGCGATCGAACTGGCCATGACCGGTAATACGGCCAAAGTCCGGGATCAGACGCCCCAGTACACCGGTCTCATGCATCTGGCGCAGCGCGGTGGCGACGTTGCGCGGCGAACGCAAGATCGCAAGCAGCATTTCGTTGGCGAGCGGTGACGTGCGTAAGGCCGCGTCAACCAGGCGCGCGTGTTTGCGCACGATGCGCAGCGCGCGACTGCTGAGATAGCGTCTTTCCTTCTGCGCTTCGACGAAGATGCGAATGAGGTTGTGGGGGTCGGCGGCAAAAGCCGGCAGGTCGTACACGCCGACTTCTTTGCCATAGGCTTCGATGCCACCCAACAGCTTGCGGCGGCGGCGCAGGCGACCCGCTGGACGGATCTGCTCTTCGAAGTGCAGCAGGAAGATGTCGGCCAGATCGGCAATGGTGCGCACGTTGAGAAAATAGCTCTTGAGAAAGCGTTCGACGGCGCTGGAGCGTTCGCTGTCTCGATAGCGGAAGCGCGCAGCGAGCTCGGGCTGTAAGTCAAAGCGCAGCTTGTCGGTTTCGCGGCCGGTGACGAGATGCAAGGCACTGCGCACCCGCCACAGGAAATCGCGACTGCGTACGAAGCCGTTGAACTCGCCTTCGTCGACCAGTCCCTGGCCGATCAATTCACGCGCGGTCGGCACGCCGTACCAGGCCATCGACAACCAGAAAATGGTGCTGACATCGCGCAGCGCGCCCTTGCCGTTCTTTAGATCCGGTTCCATGCAGAACGCCGTATCGCCCTGTGCCCGGCGCCGGCCAGCGCATTCCTCTAGTTTCAAGTTGCAGAATTCGACCCGCTCACGCTTGCTCCAATGCTGCTGGCCGCTGCTCTTCAGAAGCTGGGCATAGAGCGCGCCACGGCCGCTCACCATGCGCGATTCGAGCAGCGCAGTGCGGGCCTGGTGATTCTCGCGCGCGAAATTGCGCGCTTCGCCGACTGTGCGTACCGCGTGGCCAAGATGGGCGCCGCTGTCCCACACCAACTGGGCAAAGGTCTTGATCGCGCTATCGATGCGGGCGTCACCGGCATTGGGCACCAGAAACAGCAGATCCCAGTCGGAATACGGACACAACTCGGCACGCCCATAGCCACCGACTGCCACCACGTCGACTTCGGCAGCCGCGCTGCCTGCGATGCGCTGCCACAGATCGATGACCAGATCGTCAACCGCGCCACTGACAAATTTAACGATCGCCCGACCGCCCTGCTGGCCATCGAGACGATGGTCGGCGGCGACCATCATGGCCTGACGCTGGGCTTTGGCGTATGCCAGCAGATCGAGATCCGACACGTGCTGATGCTCCGTTGAAATGGCCGCCCGCAGGTGGCCAAGAGCGTCGAGCGTAACAAGTCGACGCGCGCGGGGATAGGCATGTGATGACGTGTCGAGGAATGGCCGTATTGGTGGGAAACTAGCAGCAATGATTAAATGCGGAGCCGCTGCCATGCTCGAACTGCGCCCCAGCTGTGAACACTGCAATATCGCGCTGCCGCCGGCCTCAAGCGCCGCCATGATCTGCAGTTATGAATGCACCTTCTGCCGCAGGTGTGTGGCAGACATCCTCGGCAATGTCTGCCCGAATTGCGGTGGCGGCTTCTGCCCACGTCCGGTCCGGCCACAGCAGGATCGCAAAGGCGGCAATTTTCTGGGCAATGATCCCGCCAGTACGACGGTGCGTCACCGGCCGGTGGATGTCGACGCACATCGTCGCTGGGCAGCGCAACTGACCGGCATGGCGCCGGACGAAAGATGAAGGTGGGGGCACGGCCCAAGTGCGCAGCGGGCGTCGGGAAGACGACACACCAGGCGCACCTGGCAAGCTCGTGTCCGCAGCGTCATTACCTCACTCGTGGGCCTTGGGCGGTGGACGGCTCAAGCCATCCTTGGCCGCGCCGCCCGCAGTACGCACCGCAAAATCTGCGTGATCGACTTTCAGTTCAATGGTGTGACTATCGGGATCGAGCACATAGATAGACGTACCGAAGCCAGTCGCCCCATACCGTTCCATCGGACCCGCTGCGACGGGCACGGCGTGCGCCACGAGGTGGTCGACAATGGCACGCATATCGCCATCGACCAGCACACACACGTGTTCGACACCGCGCGCCGCCTTGGCAGCCAGTGCTTGACCGGCCGGCAAGACTTGCAGATCGATAAGGCTGCGCCCGCAACGCAGTTGATAAATATCAAAGTCGTCGATGATGCGCTCAAGTTTCATACCCAGCACATCGGTGTAGAACCGCAGGGAGGGTTCGATCGCCGTGACCTTGAGCACAACGTGGTCAAGGCCGTGATAGCGTAACGGAGGGCGAGTCGCCATGGGGAGCCTCATGAATATCGGCGTTTTGAAAGACCCACCCTACTGCGGCCTGGGCACGCCGTCGAGGTCAGCGCCTCAGCCGTGTGCTGCGAGTCTGAACGACCGCACCCGGCAGCCGCTCAACGCGAATTCGTAGCCTACTTTCAGAACGCGTAGCCGGGCGCTTGGCGTGCAATATCACTGCCGGCATCGAGCATGCGTTCGCGCCAGTTCGCTACCGCATCGTCGTCGGCCAGCAGCTTGAACGGGCTGACACTGCGTGCCCACAGAAAGGCACCGAACACGATGTAGTCGGCATAGGCGGGCGCGTCACCGGCCAGATAAGGCTGCACCTGCAAGGTCGCGCGCAACGGTTCAAGGCTCTGACGAAAGCTCTGCACCCGGCTATCACGATCGGCGCTTACCTCGGCGAGCGGCTTGCCGAACGCTTTCTCACGCGAACTGCGAAAGTATTCGCGATCCTGCGCGTGGATATGCGCGTAGATATCGCTCAAGACCAGCGGCGCGAGCGCGCCATGCAAGACCTTGTCTGTCCATTGATTAATAAAACGGGTGGTGGCGCGCGCCTGGGCGCTGCCGAACAACGGCGCGCGGTCACCATAACGGTCTTCGAGAAAGCAGGCGATAGTCCAGGAATCAAACACCGTTTCGCCGTCATGCACCATCACCGGCACGCGACTCTGGCCGGAAAAGCTAAGCGCCTCTTTGTCGGTGAAACGCCAGATGACGGTGTCGAAGGCCAGGCCCTTGTGCGCGAGCGCGAGTTTGCTGCGCCAGCAGAACGGGCTGAAGCGTCGCTCGTCCTCGGCGCCGGTCAGGTCGTATAGTTGGATGGAGGCCATGGTCAAAATCCTCTGTTTTTTCGCGCCGCCACGGGCGCCTCTCGCGCACACCGGCGACTTGCGTCCGCGCCACAGCCGAAGGCTGGGTCATATTCCCCTGCACGCCGATGGCGCTAATTCAAATGGCCGCACGCGATGATCGGCCAACTCGGCGAGCAAACTACGCGTGCGGGCGGGCCGGGCCGGGCCGAAAGACGCTGTATTCAATCCCACACCAGGCGTTCGTTGAACACAAAATGCTGGCGCGCACCGGGCATGAGCGCCAGCCACTGGCCATTCTCCAACCGCCATTGCGTGACTTCAGGTTGACTGTAACGCTGGCTTCGACCGGCCTGGGCCGGGCTCGCCAGTTCCGGCCCGAGCAACCGTTGCGCGACCTCGGCGGCGAGATCTTCCTGAAAAGACAAGGTGACGTGGGCAAGCGCGCCCTCGATCAGCACACTGCGCCCGTCGATAGCGACCAGCTCCCAGCCGACGGCATCAATCTCCATCTGCCGCGCGTAGTTGTCGAACGGCACGATGGCGGCAAAGCGTGGACCACGCAGGGCGTAAGTCGTCGGCCAGTCGTGGGCCTTTTCAGCTTGGTAGTATTCGACAATGGCCCGGCTCAAGCGGTGGTCGCCGAGTTCGTCCAGACCGCTCGCAGCGAGGGGCTCAGCGGCCTGGATCAGGCTACTCCAGGACGCGATCAGCCATAGTGCCATTCGTGCCGCACAGCGCGCACTGCGCACCACGCTGTTCTCGTTGCCTGTCACCACCATGCGCCTCGTTGCTGGGTTGGATCGCGGCCGCATGGTAACAGGCCCCTCGCAGTCACGCCGGCAAGCTCAAACTTGGCGCAGGCCTGCGGCCAACTCGTAGGAATGAAGCCGCGCGGCATGATCGAATATTTGCGCGGTCAGCATCAGCTCGTCGGCCTGGGTGCGTGCGATAAATTCCGCGAGCTTGGCGCGCGCAGTATCGGGGCACCCTACGATCGCATAATGCAACGCGCGCTCGACACCGGCTTTTTCTCCAGGCGTCCAATAGTCGTCCATGGTGTCGCGTGGTGGCTGCATCTTACCCGGCGCACCGCGGAAAAGATTAGTGAACTGCTGCTGAGCGGAGGTAAACAAACGGCGCGCTTCGGCGTCGCTATCGGCCATCACGCAGTTGACACCGAGCATCACATAGGGCGCCGCTAGACGCGGCGAGGGCTGGAAATAACGACGATAGACCTCAAGCGCATCAAACAGCATCTCGGGTGCAAAATGCGAGGCGAAAGCATAGGGCAGGCCGAGGGTTGCGGCGAGCTGCGCACCGAACAGACTTGAGCCGAGGATCCACACCGGCACCGCCAGACCGCAGCCCGGCACGGCCTGAATGGCCTGGCGTGGCTGTGCCGGTTCGAACAGCGCCAGTAGTTCAGCCACGTCTTGCGGAAAACGTTCGGCAGCACTCAGCGCGTCGCGGCGCAAGGCGCGCGCGGTGATGCCGTCACTGCCCGGCGCACGACCAACGGCAAGATCGATGCGGCCACCATGCAGGGATTCGAGCGTGCCGAACTGTTCAGCGATCACCAGCGGTGAATGATTAGGCAGCATCACACCGCCGGCGCCGACGCGGATATGCCGGGTGCCGCTCGCGATATGACCGATCACCACCGAGGTGGCAGCGCTCGCGATGCCGACCATATTGTGATGTTCGGCCAGCCAGTAGCGCCGATAACCCCAGTCTTCAGCGTGACGGGCCAGATCGAGACTGTTACGAAACGCATCGGCGGCGGTCGCGTTGACCACCACCGGACAAAGATCAAGTACTGAAAATGGAATCATGGCAAGGCCTGCTGTGGCGGCCGCACAAAGCAGGCCGCGCTGAATCCGACCGCCGCACCGAACATGACGTAATAGGCGGCGGCATAGGGATCGCCGGTGGTGTGGGTCAACCACGCGACGATGGTTTGCGCAAAGCCACCGAACAACATCACCGCCAGGTTATAGGCCAGCGACAAACCGGTAGAACGCACGCTGGGCGGAAACTGCTCGGCGACGGCGGTCGCGACCGCCCCGAAGTAGAACGCGAACAAGACGCAGACCGTCACCTGCAACAACATCAGATTGGCGAAGTTCGGCATCGCATGCACACGATGAAAGAGCGGCAACACCACCATCAGCATGGTGGCCGAGCCGAGCATCAGCAAGGGGCGCAATGCGTAGCGATCAGCTAAGCAGCCTGAGATCGGCGTCAACACCAATAGCGTGACGAGCGCCGTGACCTGCACTTTGAAAGCTTCACCCGAGGCGATGCCGAGCTGGTGCTGGGCGAAGACCGGCATCGCGATCAAGATCACGTAATAGGTGATGGTGCCGCAGATCACCAGACCGAAGGTCACCAACACACCACGCAGGTTTTCACGCAGCATGACGAACAAGGCCAGCGTCTGCACTTGGGATTTCTGATGCTCGAGAAAGGCCTCGCTCTCTTCGAGATGACGCGCGATATAAACCCCGACCGGCGCGATCAGCAGACCGACGGCAAACGGCAGGCGCCAACCCCAGGCGTGGGTCTGCTCCGGTGTCAGCACCACACTCAGGAACATGCCGGCGCAGGCACCCCCGAGGGCGGCCAGCACCTGGCCGACCAGGGTCATCGAGCCATACAGTCCACGCCGACCGGGCGGCGCGACCTCGACCAGGAAGGAGGTGGCGACGGCATACTGGCCGCCGGTGGCAAAACCTTGCAACAGACGCGCGAACACGATCAGCGCCGGCGCCCCATAGCCGATGCTGGTGTAAGTCGGCGCGAACGCGATGGTTAACAGCGACACCGTCATGAGCGCGATGATGAGCTGCATCGCTGCCTTGCGACCCTTGCGATCGGCGTACATGCCCATGATCAAGCCGCCGATCGGGCGCATGACAAAGCCGACGCCAAACACCGCCGTGGTTTTCAATAAGCTTAAGTAGGGGTCATCGCCAGGAAAGAACAGCTCGGCAATGATCACCGTCAACATGCCGAACACCACGAAGTCGTACCACTCCAGCGCATTGCCAAGCACGGCCGCAGCGACCTGTTTTGCGCGTGACGCAGGCATGGAAGACCTTGAGGCTGAAGGAACGATGCAGGTTACTTGAACGACGCATGGGCAACAATCTACCCCCGATTGACGCCGCCGCTAGCCTGCCTACATAGTGCAACACCCCCACGCGCTAAGAGGATCGCCCGATGAGCAGCACGCCGCTCCACTATCTTGATCTGACCGAACTGGCCGCCAAGCTACGCAGCCGCGAGTTGTCGCCGGTGGCGGTCACCGAGACCATGCTCGCGCGTGTCACGGAACTCGACCCGACGCTGTTGAGCTATGTGGGCAAAATGGCCGACAGTGCGCGCGAGGAAGCGCACGCCGCCGAGCGCGAGATCGCAGCGGGCAATTATCGCGGGCCGCTGCATGGTGTGCCGCTGGCGATCAAAGATCTATGCGACGCGACCGGTGTGCGGACTTCGGCCGGCATGCCGCGTGTGCGCGGCAAGATCGCGCCAGCGACACGCGATGCAACAGTGGTCGCGCGCCTGCGCGCAGCCGGTGCCGTGATCCTCGGCAAGCTGCAACTGACCGAGGGTGCTGTCGCCCACCATCATCCTGACATCGTGCCGCCCATCAATCCCCATCACGCGGCCTACTGGAGCGGCGCGTCGTCGAGTGGCACCGGCGTGGCGGTGGCGGCGGGACTGTGCTTTGGTGGCCTCGGCTCTGACACCGGCGGCTCGATTCGCTTTCCGTCTTAC
>JANMJF010000746.1:0-2888 GCA_031371245.1 Pseudomonadota bacterium
CCTTAAAGGAACACTTGCACGTTTTGCTCAATTGTTTTTTGCACCAACGGTTAAAACGCGCTTCCGCCCATCATTCTTTCCATTCACAGAACCCTCTGCCCAGATGGATGTGTCCTGCTGGACGAGAAGCTCGCGCGCGCACGCGCGTTGGGGGCCGACGAGACCATCAATTACCGTCAGCATCCGGCCTGGGAGCAGCGTGTGCTGGAATTGACTGGCGGGCTTGGCGTCGATCACGTGGTGGAGGTCGGCGGCGCCGGTACCTTTGAAAAATCCTGCGCGGCGGCGCGCTTCGGCGGCAATATCTGGCTGATTGGCGTACTGACCGGTTTCGACGCCATGGTCAATCCGATCAGTGTGCTGATCAAGAGTCTGTGCGTGCAGGGCATCTATGTTGGCAATCGTGAAATGTTCGAAGCCATGAACGCAGCCTTCAGTGCCAATGGATTACAACCGGTGATCGATCGCCAGTTCCCATTCGCCGATGCGCGTGCGGCCTTCCAATGCATGCAGGATGCCGGACACTTCGGCAAACTCGTCATCACCCACGACTGACAATCCTCGCGCGCGCGGATACGACCACACACCATCAAGGCACGGCCATGCTGGAACTCTATTTTGCGACCAGCCCCAATGTACTGAAGGTAGTGATCGCCCTTGAAGAACTGAATCTCATCTACCGCTTGATACCGGTGGATTTGAGCAAGGGTGAACAACACGATCCTGCGCTGATGGGCGGCGCCATCACTGCCAAGGTGCCGGTGCTACGTGATGACGCCCCGGCCGATGGTGGCCCGCCCCTGGTGTTGGCGGAATCGGGCGCCATCATGCACTACCTCGGCGAGAAGTTCGGGCGCTATATCGGTGCGACCGGGCGCGCGCGCGTGGCAGTCATGCAATGGTTGTTCTGGCAGATGGGCGGGCTCGGCCCGATTGGCGGTCAGACCTGGCATTTCGAGATATTCGCGCCGAAGCTTGCGCCGCAGGCCAACCACGACTACAGCCGGCAGCGCTATCAGAACATGCTCTCGGCCCTATGGCGGGTGATGGAGGTGCAATTGACTCATCATCACTTTCTGGCTGGTGACTATTCCATTGCCGATATGGCCTGCTTCCCGTGGGTGAGCTATCTGCATGCCCAGGAAGGTATCGATGCCTACCCACAAGTGCGACGTTGGCGCGATGCCATTGCCGCACGGCCGGCGGTGCAACGCGCATTCGCACGTTATGCCGAGATCGACACCGGCTATGCGCGCAATGACAAAGGCGTGTCGCTGTTTCCGTGGGAAGGGCTGGTCGCCCACGTGATCGTGACCTGACAACACGCGCACGATGCCGCTATCGATGTTCATCCGAATCATTTGCATTGCTTGCTGGCTGGCTATGTGGTCGATGGCGCGCGCTACCGAAACTGCGCCCCTGGCAGGCATCACGCTCGACAAAGGCAACTTGTCGGTCGATCTGAAGGACGCGCCGCTGGCCACGGTTGTGACCGACATCGCCGCTCGCAGCGGTATTGTGCTGCACCTGGAAAACGCTGCGGCGCTACCGCGCATTACCGCGCATTTCACCGCTCTGCCCTTCGCCGAGGGTCTCACGCGGCTGTTGAAGACCGTGCCGGGCAGCCTGGTGGTGCGTAACAGCAAACGCGGCTACGGCGGGGTAACCGCTCTGTATGTGATTGCAAGTCAAGGACAAGCAGGGCCGCTAGCGACTCAGGCGCCGGCAACCCTGGAAGACATTCAGCGCAGCATCGCAACCCTGCAGACGCACGAAATGTCGCCTGAGTTACGCCAGGCCTACGACGACGCCGCCGCGCCGGCGCAAGACGAAGCCGCGCAGTCGCGCAGTCTGCAACGCACACAGAATCTCGACAGCTTGTTACGCGAGATCGGTGGCGCGGCACTACAAGGCAAGACGCCGACAGACACCACGCCGGAGGTCACACCGCCCTGACCTCGCCGCCATCGCGCTTCATCGGTGTGATAGCCGGCGTAACCATCGCCCATGCGCATATAACCGCTGTCGTGCAAGCGCTCACGCAGCAGGTTGACGAGTGGCCGCAGAATCATCGCGCAAGAAGATGCGGTCGACTCCGCAAACTTTATAGAACGCCGTCGAGGCCTCTATCGAGACCTCTGACTAACTCGCTCGAAACCCACTTATAAATACTGATCCAGTGTTCAGACGAACGGGGCCACCTCTGGGCACACGAAAAAAAACCCCGAGACGTAGACGTCACGGGGTTCGTAGGTTAATACCTGGCAATGACCTACTTTCGCATGGTGAAGTCCACACTATCATCGGCGCTGAGCAGTTTCACTTCTGAGTTCGGGATGGGGTCAGGTGGTTCCTACTCGCTATTGTTGCCAGGTAATTCTGTTCTCGGGGGTTCTGGCCTTCCGCACATTAACCGGCTCTGCAGCTCTTGGTTCATGTGTTTCAGCCCTAGAATCCGAGGAAACCGGGAAAGTCGAAAAAGGTGAGTACACGCAATCATGACCAAACGCTTGAGCGTTATATGGTCAAGCCGCACGGGCAATTAGTACTGGTTAGCTTCACACATTACTGCGCTTCCACACCCAGCCTATCAACGTTGTAGTCTTCAACGGCCCTTTAGAGACCTCAAGGGTCTAGGGAGATCTAATCTTAGGGGGGGCTTCCCGCTTAGATGCTTTCAGCGGTTATCTGTCCGTACTTAGCTACCCGGCGGTGCCACTGGCGTGACAACCGGAACACCAGAGGTACGTCCACTCCGGTCCTCTCGTACTAGGAGCAGCTCCCTTCAAATCTCCAACGCCCACGGCAGATAGGGACCGAACTGTCTCACGACGTTCTAAACCCAGCTCGCGTACCACTTTAAATGGCGAACAGCCATACCCTTGGGA
>JANMJF010000776.1:0-2331 GCA_031371245.1 Pseudomonadota bacterium
CGCCCATTCGATCAAGACACCGCTGGCAGTACTACGCAACGAGTTCGCGAGCGACCGCGAAGCGAGTCCGCACGACACCGCGCTTGAGCAGATCGGGCGCATAGACCGCACGGTTGAATACCACCTGCACCGCGCTGCTGCTGCCGGACGATCGTTGCTCGCCCCGCCCTTGATGGTCGAAGCCGTCGCATTGCGTCTGCTCGATACGCTGCGCAAAGTACACGCTCATCGCAATCTCGAGCTGCTGGCAGAACTGGATGCGCAGGCGGTGTTCTTCGGTGACGAAGGCGATCTCATGGAGATCATCGGTAACCTCGCGGATAACGCCTGCAAGTGGGCGCGCAAGCGCGTCGTCGTGAAGGCCAGCCGCGCCAAATCTGCCAACGGCGCGCCACGTCTGGAACTGGAAATTGTCGATGATGGCTCGGGTATTCCCGAGGGTCAGCTCGAACTTCTCGTCGAGCGTGGCACGCGCCTCGATCAGTCAGTGGAAGGACATGGCATTGGGCTGGCAATTGTGCGCGATATGGTCGAAGACATTTATCATGGTCGGCTGTCTTTCGAATCGTCGGGCGAGGGTACGCGCGCGCGCGTCGAAATCGAATTCGGTTGAGGGCGGCGCTCTCGCGAGGGGCACAAGCATTGGCTATACTGCTGCGCCCTCCCTGCGCTACATTTTTATGGCCAAAAGCAGCACACTCATCAATGCCGACGCGCCCATCATCGTCGCCGGCCGTCAGCAATCAAGCTACAGCTACGACGAATTGATCGGCTGCGGCCATGGCCAGTTGTTCGGACCCGGCAATGCACAATTGCCGCTGCCGCCGATGTTGATGTTCGACCGCATCACGCATATCGACGACACCAGCGGCAAGTATGGGCGTGGTGTGATGACAGCGGAACTCGATATCCGTCCGGATCTGTGGTTCTTCCAATGCCACTTCGATCACGACCCGGTGATGCCAGGCTGTCTTGGCCTGGATGCGATGTGGCAAATGGTGGGTTTTTTCCTGGCCTGGAAAGGCGGTCTCGGGCGCGGTCGCGCGCTGGGTGGCGCCGATATCCAGTTCACTGGTCAGGTCACACCGGATAAGCGGGTGGTGCGTTATACCGTCGATGTCCGACGCGTCATTGCGCGTGGGGTGGTGATGGGTATTGCCGACGCGACCATGGAGGTCGATGGCAAGCCGATCTATTCCGGCTCCAATCTGCGCGTAGGCTTGTTCACCGCCGACCAGTTGTAAGCTCAGATCGGGGTTTGTTGCGCGCCGAGATGGGCGCGCAGCAACTCCACCTGCCGGGCGACACCCGCCAGCCACGGATCGATCGCAAGCGCGGCTTCAAAGGCCTTGAGTGCGGCGCGCGGTTTTTCCCGGCGCAAATAGCATTGCGCACGACCGGTCAGCGCACCAAAATGCCGTGGTTCCAGCGCCAGAGTCTTTTCAACATCCGCCAGCGCACCATCGACGTCATCCATCAGAAAGCGAACGATGGCGCGCTGATTCCACCCTTCGGCGAAATCCGGATAGTCCTTCACTAGCCGTTCGAAGCTTGCGAGCGACTCTTGCAAGGCGCCGGACTCTGCAAATTTCCGCCCTTGTTCGAACAGACTGGTGGCCTGCGCCGACGGAGCCTCGAACCACAGTGCCCAGATCTGTTGTTCGAGCGCATGGGCTGCGGCGCTGTTCGGCGTATCGTGCAGTTGAGTCAACAAGGTCGCTAGCGCCGCATGGTGTTGATCGGCGCCTGCCGTGCCCGCCCAGGACACGGCGATAGCACCCAGCAGCAGGAAGCTTGCGATAGACTTTTTCATGGCGTGCCGGAAGCCGCGAGGGCGGCGCTCACTGCCTCAAGCGTGTGGGCGATCTCGGCGTCGCCATGGGCCGCAGAAACAAATCCCGCTTCAAAAGCCGAGGGTGCGAGATTGACACCCTGCGCCAGCATGGCGTGGAAAAAACGCTTGAAGCGCTCGACATCGCAGGCCATCACCCGCGCGAAGCTGTCGACTCGGTGCTCGCTGAAAAACAAGCCGAACATGCCGCCGACGTGATTGGTGACCAGCGCCACGCCGGCGCTGCGTGCGCGCGCTTCGATGCCGTCGCACAGCTTTTTGGTCTGGGCCGCGAGCTGGTCGTGAAAGCCCGGCTGCGAAATCAATTCGAGCGTGGCGAGGCCGCAGGCCATGGCGAGCGGATTGCCAGACAGCGTGCCCGCCTGATAAACCGGACCGAGTGGCGCGAGTTTGTCCATGTGCTGCGCCGGTCCCGCCACCGCGCCGACCGGCAGACCACCGCCGATGATTTTGCCGAGGACGGTCAGGTCGGGGCGGAT
>JANMJF010000009.1:0-6708 GCA_031371245.1 Pseudomonadota bacterium
CCAACAGGTCATCGTGTCCGACAGCAGCAAGTTGTGGATCTACGATGAGGATCTGGCGCAGGTCACGATCAACACTGTCAGCGCCGGCGCGCCCGGCACGCCAGCGGAGTTGTTGAGTGCCCAGTTCGATGTGGCGACGCGTTATACCGTCGCGCACCTCGGTCCGCTCGAAGGTTACGATTGGTATCGCCTGCATCCCAAGGACGCCAAGACCCAGTTCCAGGAAGTGGAACTAGGCTTCGCCGATCACGAGATCAAGGCCATGCGTCTGAAAGACAATCTCGGCCAGACCACGCTCCTGCATTTCGAGGCGGTCAAACGTAATGCCCCGATGGCGCAGACGCTGTTTCAGTTCACACCGCCGGCCGGCGTGGATGTGGTGGAGGGCAGCGCACCCTAAGCTTGTGGGCCACACCAAGCGCGCCATAGCCGTGATGGTTATGACCGGCCTCGAATATCTGCGCATGCTTGTCCTGCGTCGAGCCCCTGTGTTATCTGAACACTATGCCTCCGCTCGCTGACCAATTGCGTCCCACTTCGCTGGCTGACTTCCAGGGCCAGAGTCATTTGCTTGGCGAGGGGCAACCCTTGCGTCGCGCTCTTGAAGAAGGCGCACTGCATTCGATGGTGTTATGGGGGCCGCCCGGCACCGGCAAGACCACTCTTGCGCGCATGCTGGCCATCAATGCCAAGGCCGAGTTCGTCGCCCTATCTGCCGTGCTATGTGGTGTGAAGGATATCCGCGCGGCGGTCGAGCAGGCCGAGCACTGCAAGGCTATGGGCCGTGCCACGGCGGTATTCGTCGATGAGGTCCATCGTTTCAACAAGTCGCAGCAGGACGCCTTTCTGCCGCACATCGAAAACGGCACCATCACCTTCATCGGCGCGACCACCGAGAACCCCGCCTTCGAGTTGAATAACGCGCTGTTGTCGCGGGTGCGGGTTTATGCGCTGCGCGCGCTTGCGCCGGATGCGGTGCGACTGGTGATCGATCGCGCCCTCGCGGGCGACGCCGAGACACCCGCCGTCGCGATGGCGCAGCCGCTACGCCAACGCCTCGCCGAAGTGGCCGATGGTGATGCGCGCCGCGCACTCAATCTGCTCGAACTGGCGCTGTCCTTACGCGACGGCCAGGAGATCGATGAACGGGCGGTCAAACAGGCGGTAGAAGGCGCCGAGATACGGCGCTTCGATAAACGTCAGGACGATTTCTACGACCAGATGTCGGCCATGCACAAATCCGTGCGCGGCTCCAATCCCGATGCCGCATTGTATTGGTATGCACGCATGCTCGACGGCGGGTGCGACCCGGCCTATATCGCGCGCCGCGTGGTGCGTATGGCGAGCGAAGACGTTGGCAATGCTGACCCGCGCGCGCTCAGCCTGGCCATTGATGCCTGGGAAAGTTTCCGTCGTTTAGGCCCGCCGGAGGGCGAACTCGCCATCGCCCAGGCCTTGGTCTACTGCGCTTGCGCGGCCAAGAGCAATGCAGTCTATGTGGCCTTCAACAGCGCAATGGCGGAAGTGAAGAGTCGCGGCTCGGACGCCGTGCCTGCGCATATCCGCAACGCGCCGACCGCGCTTGCGAAGAGCATGGGTCATGGCGCCGACTATCGTTACGATCACGACGAGCAAGATGGGGTATCGGCCGGACAGACCTATTTTCCCGAGGGCATGGGTGAGCGGGTGTATTACGAGCCGGTCAATCGCGGGCTGGAAATTCAGATCGCAGAGAAGCTGGCGCGTCTGCGCAGCAATCGCAAGGTCTAGTCGCCGGCAGGGTCTGAATTTATTCAGAACCATAGTACGAGGCGATTTTAGATCGCCCCGCGCCACCACCAGCGCGCGGTCGCCATCCCTAACGAGGTCAATACCAACGAGCCACTCAGATGCGCGCCCGCCGTGGCCAGAGCCCATCCGAACTGAGCGCGCTCCAATAAGCTGACGACCTCGGCTGAAAATGTTGAAAAAGTAGTGAGACCGCCGAGAAAGCCGGTGATGACGAGCAGGCGCATCTCGGCTGGCAATCCCGACTTGATGGAGAATGTCACTAGCGCGACGCCGACCAGATAGCCGCCGATCAGATTGGCCGCCAGGGTGCCGAAGGGTAAGGTGGGGAAAACTGGATTCAACAGCAGCCCCAGCCACCAGCGTAGGCAGGCGCCGCAGCCAGCGCCAATGAAAACCACCAGCAGGGAAGTGAAGGTCATGAGGCTCCTGCGCTTAGACGCGGTCGGTGGAGTGTCGAGCTATCATCCACCCGATCTGTCTTGATTCTAGCCTGCTCGCGGGACTGCCATGCAAGACACCAGACCTGACTGTCAGGGGGCGATGCGCGGCGCGGATTGTTATCATGCCGCGCGCACCTTGAGCGGCACAGTAGCAGCGGCGCTCTAGGCCCCATTTCAGACCACAGGAATTCCGATGCTCGACCCACAACTATTGCGCACCCATGTCGAGACCGTGCGCGTCGCGCTCGCGCGCCGTGGTTTTCAACTCGATACCGACGCGCTCGTGCGCCTTGAAGCGGCGCGCAAGCAATACCAGAGCGCGACTGAGAGTTTGCAGGCCGAGCGCAATCGCCGCAGCAAGTCCATCGGCGAGGCCAAAGCACGGGGCGAAGACATCGAAGTGGTGCGCGCCGATGTCGCGCGTCTCGGCTGTGATCTGAAAGACAACCAGACCCTACTCGAACAGGCCCAGGAAGAACTCGAAGCGTTTGCCCTTGGCTTGCCGAATCTGCCCGATGCCTCGTTGCCCGACGGTCTCAATGAAGATGCCAATCGCGAAGAGCGTCGTTGGGGCAAGCCGCGCGAGTTCGACTTCAAACCGCGCGATCATGTCGAACTAGGGGAAATCCTCGCCGGCATCGACTTCGAAGCCGGCGCGCGCATCGCGGCTGCCCGGTTCGCGGTGCTGTCGGGCGAGGTCGCGCATATGCAGCGCGCTCTCATCCAGTTCATGCTCGATATTCATACCCGCGAACACGGCTATCGCGAGGTTTATGTGCCGTTCCTGGTCAATGCGCGCAGCCTGCGCGGCACCGGTCAGTTGCCGAAATTCAAAGAAGATCTTTTCGAGATCCCAAGCCAGGGTTTGTTCCTGATCCCGACCGCCGAAGTGCCGGTCACCAACCTCGTGCAGGACACCATCCTCGACGAGGCGCAGATGCCGATGCGCTATGTCTGTCACAGCCCTTGCTTCCGCAGCGAGGCGGGCTCCTATGGCAAGGACACGCGCGGCATGATTCGTCAGCATCAGTTTGAGAAAGTCGAACTGGTGCAGATCGTGCGTCCGCAGGATTCGTGGGCCGCACACGAACAGCTCACCGGCCATGCCGAGGTCATCCTGCAACGGCTGCAACTGCCCTATCGCGTCATGACACTATGCACCGGCGATCTCGGCTTCTCCGCCGCCAAGACCTATGACCTCGAAGTGTGGCTGCCGGCGCAGGCGCGTTATCGCGAAATCTCTTCTTGCAGCAACTTCCTCGACTTTCAGGCGCGACGCCTGAAAGCACGTTGGCGCAATCCCGAAACGGGCAAGCCGGAACTGTTGCACACCCTTAATGGTTCCGGCCTGGCGGTCGGCCGCACTTTGCTGGCGGTGATGGAAAACTATCAGCAGGCCGATGGCAGCGTCGTTGTGCCGCAAGCCTTGTGTGCCTACATGGGCGGACTGGAAGTGCTCACGCCTGCGCGCTAGACCAGCTTCATCAGCAACAGCACAAACAGCACGACGGCAGCCAGCGGCAGCAGAAACCCGCGCCAGTCGCCCGGCTCAGCGGGGCGCGATTCATTCAACATCTGACGCGCGCGCGGGGCCAGCAATATCAGCATCCCCACCAGCAGTAGCGCGGAGACGATGTTCATGGCGGTCATGGTGATGCTCCCGTCTGCGAAAATGCCGAACTCAAGCCCTGCAAAAAAACGGCCCCGTCATGCGGGGCCGTTGTGACGCTCAGCAGCGCTGGCGACGCTCAATCGTCGCGGGTGATGCCCAGCAGCTGTAGCAGGCTTATGAACAAATTGAAGATGTTCATATACAGGCTGACAGTCGCGAGAATGTAGTTGTCGACGCCACCGTGCACCATGCGACTAGTATCAAACAGAATGAAGCCGCTCATGAGCATCACCACAACCGCCGACATCGCCAGCGACAGCGCCGGGATGGCGAGGAAGATGTTGGCGAGCGAGGCGCCCAGCACCACCAGCATGCCGACGAACAGGAAGCCGCCCATAAAATTGAAGTCGCGGCGCGTGGTCAGGGCGTAGGTCGACAGGCCCAGGAAAATGATACCCGTGCCGCCGAGCGCGGTGGCGACCAACTGTGGTCCATGGGGCAGCTTGAGGTACATCGACAGAATGGGGCCGAGCGCAAAGCCCAGCAGACCGGTGATGGCGAACACCACGCCCAAGCCGCTGGCCGAGTCGGCGGTGCGTGGCAGTACCAGCCACATGAGAGCAAAAGCGATACCCACCGAGACCAGATAGGTCATAGGCGGCATGCGCAGCATGACCGACACGCTGGCGGTGACGGCGCTGAACAACAAGGTCAGGGACAGCAACATATAGGTGTTGCGAATAAGCTTGTTGGTCGAAACGACCGCCGACGAGGCGGTATGCACATTAGTTATCTGAGTCGGCATTGGCATTCTCCTTAAACGTTGCTGTGGCGGCCGGCGGCGCACCTGCAAGCGGGGTGGTTGAGCCGATGATAGGCAGGTGCCATCGAATTACAACCACTCCCGCATCGACGGCCGGGCTTGCGGCCGACAGCGCTGTGACCGCGTGCCATCGTCATGGTTCGCACGCGGGTGGTGAGTCATGGACATTGCCGCTCATTGCGGCCTAAATACGGGCCTGCGCGCAAGCCGGTGCCGGCGCGTTTGAACGAATCTGAGGAAGTCGCGAATGAATGCCTCCGCTGAGCCCGTCCCATCCAATGTCGAGCGTGATCTCCCACGCATGTTGCCGGCCCTGGCGGCGGCCGAGCTCGAGCGCCTGGCGCCGGCCGAGGCCGCCGCTATCTTGAAGCACTATGCGGGAGCGTCGGCCGCACCGGTGTGGGAACGCCTGGCACCAGCCATCGCGCAGCGTTGCATGGCGGAATTCTCCGTAGCCGATGCCGCGCAGATGCTGAGCGGCATCGATCCTTCGCGCGCCGCAGCCATCATCGGGCGCCTTGACGAAGACGAACGCGCAAGCCTGCTGGCCGCCGTCAGCGATGTCGCCCGTGAACTGATCGGTTTGGTCATGAGTTTCCCGCCCGGCAGTGCCGGCGCCATCATGGACCCACGCGTGTGGCATCTGCGCGGCAGTACGCAGGTCGGCGAAGCCATCGAGCGTGTGCGGCAAGTCGCACCGGTGCCGGGCCGCTCGGCCGGTCGCCGGCTGTTCTATCTGGTCGATGACGACGGCCGCTTGAACGGCATCGTCGAGGCGCAGGACATGATCCTGGCCCAACCCGACGACACCCTCGGCCACTATTCGCGACCGGTACCGGCGGTGGCGCAGGTCACCATGAGCAATGAGGAAGTAGTCGACTTGATCGACCGCCACGGCTTGAGCAGCCTGCCGGTGGTGGATAGCAGCGGACGCCTGATCGGCGTGGTGCGCTACGACTCATTGGTCGCTGCAACCCGCGCCGAAGCCTCGGTCGATTTGCAGACTATCTTCGGCGCCAGTAAGGAAGAGCGCGCCTTGTCGCCGCCCGGCTTCGCGGTGCGCAAGCGTTTGCCGTGGTTGCAGATCAATCTGGTCACTGCCTTCATGGCCGCCGCCGTGGTCGGTTTGTTTGAAGACACCATTGCCAGCAATGCGCAACTCGCGGTGTTGTTGCCGGTGGTGGCGGGGCAATCGGGCAACACCGGCGCCCAGGCCCTGGCCGTCGTGATCCGCGGCCTCGCGCTGCGCGAGATCAACGCCTCGCATTGGCGCACCGTGGTCGGCAAGGAATTCCTGGCGGCCTTGATCAATGGCGTAGCGATCGCCGCCACCACCAGCGCCGCGGTCTTCCTGTGGAGTCGCTCCGGCACACTGAGCGCCATCATCGGCATGTCGATGGTGTTGTCGATGGTCATCGCCGGGCTCGCCGGCGCCGCCATTCCGCTCGCGCTGACCAAGCTCAGGCAGGATCCGGCGCAGTCCTCGTCCATCGTCTTGACGACGGTGACGGACGTCGCGGGTTTTTTTTCGTTCCTGGGTATCGCGACGCTGCTGCTGCACGCGATGTGAAGACTTTGCAGGACCCGCGCGCGGCCAGCGTTCAGAACCGGTACAACACGCCCGCTGTAACACGATAACCACGATAATGTGCGCGGGTCTCGCTGTCGGCATCGAAATAGAGTGCGGAGACATCCAGCGCCAGACGTGACGCCAGCGCGAAATTGAAACCGAGCGTGGCGCTCAGCGTATCTGCGTCGAGGCGATAGGCGATACGCGAGTGTTGTTCATCGCTCAAGGCCGGATCACTGGCCTGGGCGCGGGCCGCGGCGTCGAGTTCGACGTTCTCGATGGCGCTTGATACCGCGTCACCGCGTTGCCAACCGAGCGTCGTGTAGCAGGTCATGCGCCCGATATGCCAATCCACATTGCCATAGACGCGATGGACTTCGCTGTCGAACACCGTGTCATGCCAGCTGCGCACGATGGCAAAACGGTAGGCGAGGCGCAGATTGAGTCGGTCAGTCAATGCGCTGCCCGTGGC
>JANMJF010000075.1:0-3444 GCA_031371245.1 Pseudomonadota bacterium
TTCGTTCACCAGCCCCACCACTCGCGCGATCGCTGCCGCCAACGCGGCGCTGAGTTTGTCGGCCGGCGCGAGCGCGGCGGGCTGCTTCAAGAGCTCGTCAATACACAGCGCGAAAAAACATTCCGAGTCAGTGCTGCCATAGACATTGGAGAAGGCCTCGTCGCATACCGATGCGAGGATGCGCCGGCGCACGTGGCGGAAATTACCGACGTCGCCGTTGTGCATGAACAGATATTGCCGATAGCGGAAGGGATGACAGTTGGCTTCGTTGACACCGGAGGATTGTGTGGCGGCGCGTACGTGAGCAAGGATGCAGTCGCTGGTCACTACCCGTGCCAGGTTGTGCAGATTGCGATTGTTCCAAGCCGGCGTAATCGAGCGGAACACCGCCGGTTCGTCCGATAGTTCGCGCGCATACCAGCCGACACCGAAGCCGTCGCCATTGAGTGGCTCTTCCCGTTCGCGGCTATGAGTCGATTGACGGATCAGGGAATGGCTGGGCTCCAGCAGCAGCGAGCTCAAGCGGATGTCGGGGCCGAGATAGAGCGTGAAGCGGCACATGCGATGTTCTCCCATGGCCGGCCCCATGCCGGCGAGGTGTTAAGCCGGCAGCATACGCGTGCCCGGCACATTCATAGGCCACGGGCATGGGCGCGTCGCAGGGCCAGCGCGATGGTCTCGGGACTCTGCGCGCCGGAAAATAACAGGCGACCGTTATAGAGAAAAGCCGGCACGCCATCGACACCGAGTTCATGGGCGTCACGCTCGGCGGCTTCGATGGTCGCCTCGCCATCGGCTAGTGCCAGCATGGCCGTCACCGCCGCGCGGTCGAGGCCGGCCGCCACCGCGAGATCGATCAATACCTCGTCGGCGCCGATATCCTGACCGTTAACGAAATAGGCTGCAAACAGCGCATCGACCACCGCATCCTGAGCACTGTGATCATCGGCGAAAGCGATCAAGCGATGGGCGGCGCGGGTATTAGGTGTGCGTGCAATGCGCTCGATGTTAAGCACGAGGCCGTCGGCTTGGGCTGCGGCGACCACCCGCCCGTACATCTGCTTGGCGTATTCCACCGAACCGAATTTAGCGATGCAGTAGCTGCCCCGATCCATGCCTGCGGCTGGCATGGTGGGATTCAACTCAAAAGGGCGCCAGCGGATCTCAAGTGGAAAGTCTGTAAGTCGCTCGAGCGCTTGCGCGAGGCGCCGTTTGCCGACGTAACACCATGGACAAATGACATCGGAAACGATTTCGAGCACGGGTGTCGCGCGGTCATTCGCGTTGGGCATGATTACAATTCTCCGCGATAGGGTTACGTGCTATTGCTGAACCTGCTCCGGGCAGGGTGGATCGCAACCGCGGGTGGGAAAAACGGTGTCAGCGCGCCTGCCACTTGAAGGGCAGCGTTTCCGGCCCACGCACGAACCAATTGTCGTTCCAGGTCACCTGCTCGAAGCCTCGCTTCAAGCTCGTGAGCTGCGGCACCAGCCATTCGAAGGCCAGGCGCGCTTCGAGTCGGCCGAGGTGGGCGCCAAGGCAATGATGGATGCCCATGCCAAAGCCGAGCTGGCCCCCGGTGTGACGCGATACATCGAAACGCTCGGGTGCAACGAACTTGCTCTCGTCGTGGTTGGCGGAAGCCAGCACCGTGACGATGTCGCTATGGGCTGCAATGGTATGACCAGCGACTTCGACATCACGCATGGCGCGCCGATACACGCCCTGCACCGGCGAGCAATAGCGCAGCCCTTCTTCTATGGCGTTAGGAATGCGCGCCGGATCGTCGCGCAACAGCGCCAGTTGCTCGGGGTTGTCAAGCAACGCCAGCACCATGCCGCCGATCAGATTGGTGGTGGTCTCATTGCCGCCGGTCAGCAGCAGAATGGAGTAGGCGATCATCTCGCGCCGATTGATGTGGTCTTCGGTTTCGGCGCGCAGCAGCACGCTTAGAATATCGGGACGGTCGCTAAAGTCGTTACTGCGTTCGTCGAATACCGCGCCGAAGAATTTGATGAGTTCGAATACGCCTTCCCGAGCGCGCTGCCATTCGGCGCCCTCGCGATCGTTGAGTAATTTGATCAGGCAGTCGGACCAGTGTTTGAAGTCAGCCTGGCGTGATTTCTCGATATCGAGCAATTCGGCAATCACCGTCACTGGCAACGGGATGGTGAAATCCTTTACCAGATCGAAGGCGTCGCGGCCCTGGAGTTCGATGCTGAGATCGGCCACCAGCGCGCGCACGCGTGGTTCCAGTTCACGCAGCGGTCGCATGCGGAACTCATCCTGCAGAATTCTGCGCAGCCGCGTGTGCTCGGGCGGATCGCTGGTGATGACGCTGTTGCCGCTGCGATCGTGGGGGTCGCGTCCTGGTGCCTGGCGACGCATGGCAATGGAGGAGAAGGTCTCGGGATCGCGCAGGATGTCGGCGACGTCGTCGTAGCGCGTGACCAGGAAGGCATTCAAGGCTGGCATCCAGTGCACCGGCGCTTCGTGACGCAGATAGGCCAGATAAGGATAAGGATCGCGCCGCACTTCGGGCGCGAGGAAGTCGGTCTTGGCGGGGTGATAGTGGCGCATGGCAAAAAGCTTAACCCGCTTTGCCTGCCGCAGCACAGCGTGTAGAAAAGGCGCTGCTCGACTATTTGCGCGCGAGCCGGGGCGGCACAGGTTTGCCACGCGCGCGGCGGGTGTTTGCCACCCCCGGCAAACACTGCTCGTCGGTGACTCCGTTCCAAGTAGAACTGCCTAAGCTCAGGCACCGGCACACCAATTGCATTCTCTGCGGTGTCCGCACCCACAGGCCAGCACGCTTGAATCACGAGTCCCCGGCTATCGCCATCGCCGCATCCGCAGCCCCGAGCAAGCCCTGGTCCATCGGCGGCGTGAAGCTGTTTGGCGACGACGGCTTTAACTTTCGTGACGTGCTGGACCTGATCAACCCGCTGCAACACATCCCGGTGATCGGCAATATCTACCGTAAGCTGACCGGCGACGTGGCGGCGCCGGCCATACGCATCGCGGGCGGTGCCCTCTTCGGCGGCCCCCTCGGCGCGGCTTTCGCAGCAGCTAACGTGGTCTTGAAGCGCTTGGTGAAACCCGATCTCGAGCCCGGCGCCTTACCCGCGGTGGACAAGGCGCTTGCATCACCGTCGCCAGCGAAAGAACCGCATGGCGGCTGGACGCTGGCCAATTCCCATGCCTTTCCGCTGCGGAGTAACGGCGGCGAAAATACCCGCAAAGCGCTGCGCGTGACGGATGCCGCGCAGCTCAAGCAGACCTATGGCCGGGACGAGATCGAGGCGCAGCGCCGGCATCTGTTCGGGAGTTTTCATTACACCGCGTGAGGCGAAGGGGCGGGGTCTGAATGTCCGACAGGAGTCGGACCCACAGGGCCTATGATGCAGAGCGCCTGCTCGCGCCTCACTTGAAGCGCGGCATGAT
>JANMJF010000122.1:0-4769 GCA_031371245.1 Pseudomonadota bacterium
CAAAGCGCCGATCAGTTCGCCGCCTTCAGTGCCGAGCGTATCTTCGGCCTGCTCGGAACCAACACCATGGACGTGTTGTTCGACGTGGCCGGATCACCGGGCACCGCTGCGAAAGTACGCGGCTTCGGTGTGGTGTTTACCGATGTCGAAATTGCCAATCTCACTAAACTGGATTTCTTCGACGCACAGAATCAATTGCTGCGCACCGAATTCGCCCCGGCCTTCCCCTTCGTCGGCGGCGATTCCTTCGGCTCGTTCTCCTTCGTCGGCGTAGTCTTCGACGCGCCGCTGGTGGCGCGTGTGCACATCACGAGTGGAGATTTCGATGCCGCGTTTGTGCCGCTGCCCGGCGGCGCTGCCTCAGATGCAGTGGCGATGGATGATTTCATTTACGGTGAACCCACCGTCGTGCCGCTGCCGCCCGCGTTGTTGTTGCTCGGCGCCAGTCTGATGAGCCTAGGCTGGGCAAGACGCCAGCGCGCTTAGTCCGATTATCCGGCGCGCGCGCTCCGCGTCGCGGTGTGAAACCCGCCTGGTTCCCAGGAGTTCGGTGCCGATCTGGGCTTAGGCCTGGTCGGCCTGAGTCGCAGCCTGTGCGTGTGCCGACAGGACGTCAATAGGGCACATCGACCGCCATGCACAGATAGCTCACCAAGGCGCTGGCACGCTTGTAATTGCTCATCACGAATTTCACAAAACCCGGTGCGCTGAGCAACGACTCGTCGAAGTTCATGCAGGCGATGAAGTCCTTGCGCTTCAAGTCGACCAGCAACTCGTGATTGGGATCGATGCCACGCGGCGGCCGCACCAGGGTGTCGCCGATCAATGCCCAGTCCTTCTTGAAAGCGGCGGCCTGGGTGGCCTGCTTCCAGGCGTTGGGATTGTCGGTGATGAACTCACGAATGCCGTTCAACACCGGTGCCTCGGGATGCCAGATGCCAGCGCCGAGGAAACAATTACCAGGCTCGATGTGCACGTAAAAGCCCGGTGCATGGACGTCCTTACCCAGCGCGTGGCGGAAATGGATGCCAACATTGGTCTTGTAGGGGGTCTTGTCGCCGGCGAAACGCGTATCGCGGTAGACCCGCATCAAGGAGCCGCCCATCTTTTTGGGGATCGCGCGGAAATGGCTTGACAAGGCCGGCAGCTGCGGCGCCATGGCGGCAATGAAAGCCATGGCCGGGTTGCGCACGCAGTCTTCGTAGCGTTGTTTGTGCTCGTTGAACCATTCGCGATTATTGTTGCGCGCGAGCTGCTTGAGATAGGGAATGCAGGTTTTCGGAAAGCCGTCAAATCGCACCATCGCTCGTGCCTCAGTCGAGAAGTTCAACCGTCAAGATGCGACGCCGGCTTCGGCGCGCACATCGAGCGCGATCGCCGTCCAGTCCAGATCGCCATAACCGTGCTCGACCGCTGCGCTGAAGCGCGCCTCAAGTAGTTCGCCGAGCCGCATGCGTGCGCCGACCGCCGCAGCGGTGCCCTGCGCAAGACGCACATCCTTCAAACCCAGCGCGAGCTTGAAGCCAACATTGTTCCAACCGTGCTGACTCAATTGCCGTCCGTAGTTCTCGAAGATCGGACAGCCAAACGCCGTGCCGATCACCATTTCATAGAAAGCCTTGGGATCGATACCGTGTTTCTCCACCACCGCGAAGGCTTCGGCCAGCGCCTCGATGGTGGTGGCAATCATGAAATTGAAATTGATCTTGACGACATTGGCGGCACTCGCGGTGGTGCCAAAATCGAAGATCCGCCGCGAGAGTTTTTCCAACACCGGCCGCACACGAGCCTTGGCGCCTTCATCGCCGGCGGTCAGAAACGACGGCACCCGCGCGCGCACGGCGTCAGGCCGGCCGATGATCGGCGCCGCGACATAGTGCACACCGGCCTGCGCATGGGCTGCACTCAAGCGTGTTGCGCACTGCGCCGAGATGGTGCTGATCGAAACGTGCACGCCACCGGCACCGAGCGTGCGCAGCACATCATCGCCAGCGAACACAGTGTCGAGCGCATCGTCGTCGGCCAGGCAACTCAGCACCACACCAGCGGCACAGGCCTCGGCCGCAGTCTCCGCAACCCGCGCGCCGAGGGCTGCGACGCCGGCGGTCTTGCCCGCTGTCCGATTCCACACCGTGACCTCATGGCCATCGGCCAACAAGTTCGCAACCATCGGCTCACCCATGAGCCCGATACCGAGATAGCCGATCCGCATATTGATTGATCTCCTGATGGTGTGCCGCCGTGGCTGGCGCGCGCGATGCCCCATGCCATGCACAGCCGTGGCGGATAGTACCCGCTCAATCGTGGCCGGCAAACATCAGCACCCTGAGGTCACGTCAGGTCTTGGCGTGCCGATATACTGTCGACCAAGGTGGCTCATGAGCCTGCTGATTCATTTCGACGCCAGGAGCCCAGGCCCGCACCGGCTGACACAATGCGCGCTTCAACTGTCGTTCTCGCAGGCCTGGCACTGCTGCTCACGGCGTTCACAATGTGGTGGGCCGGCAGTGGCACCTTGCTCGCCGATTTCGGCGGTGACAACGCCGTTTATTTTCTGACCGCCAATCACTATTCGCCCTATGGCGCGCCCCACGCGGCAGCCGCTGAGTTCGCCGCAAACAGCATCTACCCACCCCTGTATCCGTGGCTGCTGGCACTCACCGGCGGCGGCACCTCGCTGGCGGCGGCCCATCGCGTGACGGCGCTCATCATTGTGCTGGTCGGCTTCGCGGTCTACGCACTGGCGCGCGCCTTGGGCCTGTCGCGTCTGGAGGCTATCGCGATTGTGGTGTTGAGCGCGCTGGCCCGCATCAGCCTGCTCGAAGGCCTCGAGCTGCACAGCGAACATCTTTATCTGGCGTTATGGCTGGCGGCCGCGACCTTGCTGGCCGACAACACACCGCCACCGCGCGCGGTCGCGCTTGCCGCGTTAGCGATCGGCGCGGCCTATCTCACTCGCAGCTTCGGCCTCACGATGGTTGCAAGCTTCGTGCTGTGGCTGCTGCTGCAACGGCCGCCACGGGCGTGGCTCGCCGCTCTGTTAGTGGCACTGCCGGTGTTGTATCTACTCGTCAGCCGCCACGGCAACGCGCGCTATGCACAGAACTTCGTCGAGCTTTACCAGCAGCTCGGCGTGTTCGCGCGGCTGGTAGCGGATCTGCGCGCCGTGCTGCCCTCGTGGCAGAGCGTGTTCGGCGAACTCGGCCAGCCGGGTTTTCTGCCGCTGTTGCCGGTGGTGGTGGCACTGCTGGCGAGCGTCGGACTGGCCACGCGGCTGCGCCGCAGGTGTTTCGACAGCCTGTCGGTGCCGGCCTATGTGGCGCTCATGATCGTGTGGCCGTACCCGGCCGAATATCAGCGCATGTGTTATCCACTGCTGCCGTTCGCGCTCATCTATGCGGTACTTGGCATGCGCGCACTGGCGCCGCGCGTGGATGCGCGCTACAGCGCCGCTCTGCCCTTGCTGATGAGCCTGGCGGCCGTCGCGCCCTTTGCCCTGCTCGTACTATCGCGCCTGGTCACGACACCCGCCGACCCGCTGCTGGCGCCTTATGTACGCAGCAGCCCGTGGTTTGAGCCCGATCCAGCGGCGGCTTTTCCGACGCTGGCCTACCATCGCGCCATCACTGAGGCGTTGGCAGATATCGGCAAGCCCGGCCGACTGCCACCCACGGCCTGCCTGGTGTCGACCAAACCGGCGGTGGCGGCGCTCTACAGTGGCCTGTTGGCCGATGGTTATCCGCCGTTTGCGCTCAGCGACGAGGCTTTGCGCAAACGCCTGGCGAGTGGTCGTTGCGGCTATCTGTTCATCATGATGAACGCTAGCCCGAGCTTTCCGCAGTACTACTATCCCTACCAACGCCTGCGACCGTGGCTGGACGTGATGGCAATTTATCCCAATGCGCTTAAACGCGATCAACCGGCGGCGCTGCTGGCGCGACTGCGCGCACAACCACGGGCGGAATAATCGCGGACCATGCGCCCGCGTCGGTTACTCTAGCGGGCGCATCACCTTCGTCACCCACAGCGCCCATGCCACCCTTCACTCGCACCTTGCTGCAGATCAACATCGGCGCTTATGTCTTGCAGATGCTCGTGGGGCAGAACATGGTTGTGTGGTTTGCATTGTGGCCCGGTGACTGGCTGGCCGGCGGTTCGCCTTCGATAGCCACCCTGTGGCAGCTGCTCACCTACAGTTTTTTGCACGGCAGTCCCACCCACCTCGCCTTCAATATGTTCGCACTGTGGATGTTCGGGCCGGCGGTCGAGTCGGTTTGGGGCGGTCGGGGCATGGCGCAGGTCTATTTCACCAGCGTGGTGACTGGCGCCCTGGCGCAGATCGTGGTCGGTGCCCTTCTGACCGACGCCCGTGCGCCAGTGGTTGGCGCTTCGGCCGGCGTGTTCGGCCTGCTGCTGACCTTCGCGTTATTGTTCCCGCAGCGGCGCATCGTGTTGCTGATCCCCCCTATTCCACTGCCGGCGCGGGTTTTTGTTGCGCTCTACGCGGCTATCGAGTTGCTGCTCGGCGTCACGGGCAGCGTCAGCGGCGTTGCCCATTTTGCCCACCTGGGTGGTCTGGCCGGCGCCGGCGCAGTGTATTTTTGGCGTCGCCGACGCTGAATCTGCCTCAGCCTACTTGGCGATAAGACCGCGCAGGCCGCCGCTGATCAGCGCCGCGGTATCGGTCAGCGCCAACAGCGGCGCCAGGCCACCGGGTGCAGCCAGATAGCGCGGTTCCCATAGCGGATCGAACTTGTCCTTGAAGCTGC
>JANMJF010000129.1:0-15949 GCA_031371245.1 Pseudomonadota bacterium
GCCGGCCGAGGTTTCTCGCCGACTGTCGCTACTGCCAGGCGCGCGCCCAGCAGCTCCATGCGGCCGTCGAGGTACTCGATCATCGCGCTGCAGCTCTCCACCCAGTCACCGCAATTCATGTAGCGTACGCCCTCGATATTCTTATCTGCACCGACATGAATGTGACCACAGATCACACCATCGAAACCCTGTTCGGCGGCATGCCGCGCGACCGCAGTTTCGTAGTCGTGCACATAGACCATCGCATGCTTCAGATTGCGCTTGATGGCTGCCGACAGCGACCAGTGCCCGGCCACGCCCAGCGCGCGACGCCCACGTGACAGCAAATGATTGAGGGTCATCATGAGGGAATAGCCGTGGTCGCCGATGATAGTGAACAGACGGTGATAGCGCGCCACTTGATCGAATTCGTCACCATGGATCAACAGATAACGCCGCCCATCGGCGGCGTGGTGAACTGCCGTGCGGACAATGCGGATGTGTCCGAAAGAGATGCCTTCATACTCGCGCAAGGCTTCGTCGTGATTGCCTGGTACCAGCGTCACACGCACGCCCTGGCGTGCCCTTCTCAGCACCTTCTGAATTACGGTGTTCTGCGCCGGCGACCAGTGAATGTTACGGCGCATGGCCCATAAATCGACAACATCGCCGAGCAGGTAGAGATAGTCCGATTCGTAGTCGTGGAGCAATTCCAGCAGCTTTTCGGCCTGACAATTGCGCGTGCCGAGATGCAGGTCGGAAATAAAGATCGCGCGGACCTTGATCATAGGTCGACCTCAACGTCTACGTCCGACGAAAGTGAAATAGGGCACCCGCAGACCCGGCAGATAGGGCACCCGCGCCAGGCCTTCATGCAGATGGACGGTCTCCAACTGCGCACGCAGCGCGGTCAGGGGCGCGCTGTCCAGGCGCACACCGTCATGGCCAAACCAGCGCGGCCAGAACCAGCGCGTCAGCCCGGCGTGGCGCGCCAGACCCGGCGCCGGACTCGCATCGGCGACGTAGAAGTCGACGACACCCAGCAGGCCATCGGCGGCGAGCATGCCACAGGTATTGGTCAGCGTGGCCTGCCAGTCAGGCATCATCGACAGCGCATAGGACATCAGCACGCGGTCGATACCGGCAGCCTGGAAGCGTGTGGCGTCGGCCTCGATCACTTCGCAGTTCGGCCAGCGCGCGGCGCGCGCACGGGCCTGCTCGAGTAGTGCCGGGCACAGATCCACCAGGGTCAAGCGCGTTAACGTCGGGATGATCGGGGCAAAGAATTCGGCGTTGCGGCCCGTGCCCGCGCCGAGTTCGAGCACCCGTTGCCCAGCGCGGATGTCGAGTGCGGCGATCAGCTCGCCACGGCCGGCCAGCAGGCGCTCGCGAAAGCGGTCGTAGTCGGCCGCCTGAGGTCGATAAAAGGCTTCGAGTCGCGCCGCATGACTGGACGCCGCGCGCTGGCCGCAGGCCAACTGCCACAGCGTACGGGCGTCGGCGCCGAGACTCATATCACGACACCACGTCGGCGATGTGAAAACCGGCATAGGTGTGCACGCGATCGGCACACGACAGATCGCGCGCCAGCGCATCGTGGAAATGCAGCACATCGCGCAATCTGCGTCCTGTGGCGCCAAGTGTCAGCCGATCGAGATAGCGCGGCCGCGCGTGGGCACTGCGCAACAGGATGCGCGCATCGACGCTGGCCCGCGCCAGGATCGCCTGCCATTCCGCGACCAGCGCCGGGTAATCGTAGGAACTCATCCAGTCCATGTGGTCGAGCAGCACGAAGCGCGATATCGGCCCGTCGTGGCCGCGCAGGAACTGCGTGACGGTGGCGGTGTGCGGCACTATGCACGCGGCCAAGCCATTTTTCAGCGCCGTGAACTGGTTGGGCTTGAGGTACTCCGGGCAGCATTCGGAGCCATAGGCACCTCGTACATAAACCGCATAAAAATAGTTGTCACGAAACGGCAGATTACGCGCCAGGTATTCGATCGATTCGCGGATAAAGCCGGCGACACCGTTACTGTGTTGGGCCTGCACTTCGCGGCGCTGCGCATGGGGTACGCCGAGCATGGAGAGCGTGAGTTGGCGCGACAAGGTCCAGTTCATCCAGAAACCCCACATCAGTGGTGCGATCTGACGGTCGTAAAGTTCGCGCTGATCGCCGAGTGAGCCACTGTCGAACAGCTTTTCGATCAAACGACCCAGGCGCGGCCGCAAACGCAGATAGGTGCGAAAGGCGCGCGCGACGATACCCGACAACCCGTGGGAATAAAATCCTCCGCCCTGCATTGAGAACCAGCCGCCGCGTGTGTCCCAGAATTGCTGCGCAAAGGGTGAAAGCTCGGCGCGTAAAGCATCGCGGTAGATTTCTAGAAAGCGCGCATGACGACCGCTGCCAAACAACGCGAAGAAGTCGCCATGATCGAGCCGTCTTATAGCCGCCAGTTTGAGCTCCAGCAGCGCGGTCTGGCGCGGATTGGCGTCCACCGCATAAATTTGTCGCGGCCCGAGCAATGCATAATCGAGCACATTGCAACCGGCACTGGTGATGACCAGCATGGTGTCATTGGTGCGCAGCTCGAGGGCGCGACGATCGACCGCTGGGTCTTCCCAACAGGTGTTGTAGATCAGTGCGCGTGAATACACTGCATCGAAGATCTGCTGATCGATGCGATCCGATAGTGTGAGTTGCGATCCCACAACGGCCTCCTGTCGGTGTCGTGCCCGTGGCATGCTCGCAGCGCAAACTATGGGGGTGGCGTGACAAGCGCGTGATCAACACGCGACGGCGACGTGACAGGGTAATAATTCAGATCGTTCGCGCGTCAATGTCACCAATCGGCTGCGGATTTGTCATGGGCCTTACACATGCCTGCCGGACAGTGCATGCGTTTTGAACACGGCCAGCACTTTGCGTCTTCATCTGACTTCCAGCCGTTCAAGCGCCGTCCATCGTGACGGGCGGCGGCCTTCACGCCACGAATTCCACCCGCGACAAAAAAAGCTTGCTCGCCACGCTGTACGGCGTGGCAAGACTAGTCATCATCCGGAGTCATCCCCATGCTCGAGCAATTGTTACTCGATTTGACACGCTTGCTGCCGCTGCCGGTTTGGTTAGTGCTGGTAGCCGCGCTGGTTTATGCACTGACCCGTAGCCTGCCGCGCTGGTGGGTGACATGGTCGGCGCGCGCCTGGACGCCTGAGATGGCGCGCTTTCTCGCGCCGCTGATCCGCGCTCGCGACACCGACGAGCTGCGCTTCCTGTCCGCCGATGGGGCACCGCAGGCTTTTATCGCGCCGCGCCGCGCGGCCCTGCAGGGGCTACGCGAACGACTGGCGAAACGCGCCGTACGCTCCCATGCCTGGGCCGAACAAGTACGCGGCAGCCTCTCGGATCTGCGTTTCACCGATGCCAGCCGCGTGCCGTTCCCTTTCGCGGGCATCATGCGCGAAGGATTTAATGTCGCCGCAGTCGTCACCGCCAGTCGCGGCAGCCGCTTATGCGATCTCGACGGTAACTGGTCTCTCGACGTCAGTGGTTCCTACGGCGTCAATCTGGTCGGTTACGATCGCTACAAACAATGGCTGGAGCGCGGCTGGCAACGCGTATGTGAACTCGGCCCGGTACTCGGGCCCTTGCATCCGCTGGTGGCCGACAACATCGCCGCGCTGCAACGCATCTCGGGCCAGGACGAAGTGTCGTTTCACGCCAGCGGTACCGAAGCCGTGATGGCGGCGGTACGCTTGGCGCGCTTCAACACGCGACGCAAACTGGTGGTGTGTTTCTCCGGCGCCTATCACGGCTGGTGGGATGGCGTGCAACCCGGACTCGGCAGTGAACGGGGCATCAACGATTGCCTGACCGTCAAAGACATGCACCCCGCCGTACTCAAACTCATCCGCCGGCGCGGCGCTGAAATCGCCGCCGTCCTGGTCAATCCGGTGCAGGCCTTTCATCCTAACTCACCGCCGCCCAACGATGCGATTCTGCTCAACAGCGAGGTGCGGCGCACGGTCGAGATCACATCGCCCTACGGATACTGGCTGCGCGAACTGCGCGCCGCCTGCAGCGACGCCGGTGTGCCGCTGATCTTCGATGAAGTATTCAGTGGCTTCCGCCTCGCGGTCGGCGGCGCGCAGACCTGTTTCGGCGTGCGCGCCGATATGGTGGTCTATGGCAAGACCGTGGCCGGCGGCATGCCTATTGGCGTGGTCTGCGGGCGGCGTTCGCTGATGCGGCGCTTTGACCCGCAACACCCCCTGCGCATGGCCTATGTGGTCGGTACCTTCGCCGCCCATCCGCTGGCCATGGGTGCAATGGCGGAATTTCTGGAGTGGGTCGAGACGCCGGCAGCCAACACCGAACTTGAGGCTTTGAACGCACGCACCGCGCAATGGGCCGCCGACAGCACGCGGGTGTTCGCCGCTGCCGGACTACCGCTCACAGTCACCCATTTAGCCAGCATCTGGACCTTGCAGTTCACCCAGCCCAGTCGCTACAACTGGCTGCTGCAATATTATCTGCGCGCCGCGGGCGTGAATCTGAGTTGGGTCGGCACCGGCCGTTGTATGTTCAATCTGGACTTCAGCGATGACGATCTGCGCGACCTCACCACCGCAATTGTCGAGGCCGCCTCGCACATGCGTGCCGATAAATGGTGGCTGGATGGCGCCGAGCATCCCACCCGCGTCAAGGACATCAAGTCCCAGATTGCGCGAGACATGTTAGGTGCCCTCGTGCAGCCGCCCCGCGCGCTCGCCGGCTTCTATAACGAGGTCATGCGCCGCAAACATGACGACCACCTCGCCTCCCACAGCAACAACACCAATCAGTTTCTGCATCTACTCAGTTCGAGCACCTTCATCTTCTGCTACTGGTTGGTGTTCTCCGATCTGGTCAGCGCCATGTGGCTGGGCCTTGCAGCGCTGTTCATACGCCAGCTCGGTCATGCCGTGATTGAGCCGCCTTGTCACGACAAAGAGCAATTGCTGCTCGGCTTCGACACCCGCGCCAAGACCAAGGTCGTCGGCATCTACCTGCTCATCCCGCTGGTCAATGCCCTGCATGTCGGGCATTTGGATCAGAACATCCTGCCGACGCTGGCGGCGAGTGTGGCCAAGCAGTGGTTTGCATTCACGGCGCTGGTGGTGCTCGGTCATGTCGGGCGTCTGGTCGTGCGCCATGGCCTGCGCAATGCGCTGGTATGGTTCGTCAAACTGATTACTGACCCCCTCACCGACATCTTTGCCTACTACCCGACCCTACGCCGGCTTGGACGGCGTGCCTGAGGACACTCCCATGGCAGACAAACGCTTATTGGTGGTGCTGGATTTCGATGGCGTGCTGATCAATTCCTATGCCTTGTTGCGCGACACCCTGGCGATCTTCGGTCTCGATGTCGGTGACGAAGAGCGTTTTCGCAATCGCCGCAAATTTCTCAAGTATCTCGGTGGCGGCAAGGAGCTGATCAATAATCTGGTCGGCATGAGCTTGCCGAAAACGCGCAAACTGCGGGCGCGCCTGACCGAGCGTTACCGTGAGTGCGGCTTTATCTATCCGGAATTCATAGACGTCGTGAACCGCATGATCGCCGCGCCTGGTATCCACTGCGGCGTGGTCAGCCGCAACTTCACACTGCGCCCCGGACCGACCATACGCGCGGTGCTGGCGCGCAGCGGCGTCGACGAGGCTAATCTCGATTTTGTGGTACCGGTGCCGGTCGGCGCGCGCAAGACCGATGTACTGGACGCCATGGTCGCCAGTCGTTATCACGAGGCGCTGTTATGCGCCGACGAGATCAGCGACTACCGCGCCGCCTGCGAAGCCGGCTATCGCAGCTTGATCGGTTCCTACGGTTTCGATGCAAGCTCGCGATTGCTGCGCCGTGGCGAAGTGCCGCCGGCCTGCCTCTACGACACGCCGGAAGCCTTGGTCGCGGCGCTGCGCGTGCTCATCACGCCCTATGTAACGGCTGGCCGTGACTACCGAATACTCGAACCCCTGGCCAGCTTGTGCCTGCCAGGTCTCGCCGCTGTCGGTGCGAGGTAGCGCAAAAAATCTGCGCTGCAGGCGGCCCAGGAATAGCGGCGGGCCTGTGCCACACATTCGTCGCGCGACAGCCCAAGCGCCGCCCTCAGGGCCGCGCCGAGATCTTCGTCCAATACGCCGGACACACCGGGCACGATCACATCCAACGGCCCTTGCACCGGGTAGGCGGCGACCGGTAGACCGCAGGCTAGCGCCTCAAGCAACACCAGACCGAAGGTATCGGTGCGACTGGGAAACACGAAGACATCACCCGCCGCCAGATGGCGCGCCAGATCGCGGCCATAACGCGGACCGAGGAAATGACAAGCGGGGTAGCGCGCCGCCAGGCGCGCGCGATCCGGTCCGTCGCCGATCACGACCTTAGTGGCGACACCCGGCAGATCGAGAAACGCTTCGATGTTCTTCTCGACCGCGACCCGGCCCATGTAGACGGCGATCGGTCGCGGGTAATTCCACGGCACCGGATCATCGGTATTGAAAATGCGGGTGTCGACGCCGCGCGCCCACAGCCGCAAGTTATCAAAGCCCCAGGCACGTAACTTGTCGCGCTGGGTCGCGGTCGGCACCATGGTGCGCGCTGCCGCGCTGTGGAAGTGACGCAGATAGGCATAACTCCAAGCGATCGGCAGCGGCACACGCAAGCGGATGTATTCAGGGAACTGGGTGTGAAAGGCGGTCGTGAAGGGCAAGTGGTTACGCACACAATAACGCCGCGCGGCATGGCCCAAGGGACCCTCGGTGGAAATATGAATGGCATCTGGCCGATAGCCATCCAGCAGTTTCGCAACCCGCCGACCGGGCCACACCGCTAAACGGATACTTGGATAGGTCGGGCAGGCAACGGTGCGGAATTCGAGCGGCGTGATGGTCAACACATCGTGGCCGGCCCGACGCAGACACTCGACCGTAGTACTGAGGGTACGCACCACCCCATTGACCTGCGGCCGCCAGGCGTCGGTGACGATGGCGATGCGCATCAGCGTGCGCCGCGCCGTAGAGCGTGGTCACCCGACAATGGAGAACCTTGCATGGATGCGTCCCGCGCAATGCCTATGGGCGGCAACGATAATCTTTCAATATGACGGCTGTTCGCGATACAACTCCCGCACCAGCTTCGCTTTATATTCATAACGCCGCCGGTTCAAGGGGTCAGAGTACTTGACATCAGCGCGGCCAGGTTGAGATCGCGCGAGAATCCGCCCAAGCTCGGCTTGACAATCGATTCGCAAAAGGACTTGCGATATGGCGCGTCTGCCAAGAAATTTCGTTCCAGATCTGCCCCAGCACGTAGTTCAGCGTGGCAACAACCGCCAAGCGATATTCGTCGGCGACGACGACCGCTATCGCTACCTGGACTGTCTCGCCGAAGCGAGTTCCCGTCATGGGTGCGCGATCCACGCGTATGTCTTGATGACCAACCATGTGCACCTATTACTTACGCCTGCACAATGCGATGCGGTGTCCCGCACGATGCAAAGCATTGGCCGCAGATATGTGCGGTATTTCAACGGTCGGCACGCACGAAGCGGCACATTGTGGGAAGGGCGGTTCAAGGCCGCACTGGTGGAATCAGAGCGCTATTTTCTAACGTGCATGCGATACATAGAGCTGAACCCGGTCAGAGCTGCCATGACGAATCGCCCTGAGGAATATCACTGGTCAAGCCATCGGAGCAATGCATTCGGCGCGCCTTGCGCCCTGCTCACCGAGCACGATGTGTATGCGAAACTCGGGAGTAATCGCCGAGATTGTCAAAGTGCCTATCGGGCCCTGTTTTCTCATGCCATGGCGGACGATGAGTTGGCTGCATTGCGACGGGCAACTGAACGCGGTGAGCCACTTGGCGACGAGACTTTCATCGCCAATGCCACCAAGGTGCTCGGGCGTCGTGTGACCAAGCAGGCCCACGGTGGCGACAGAAAGAGCTTCGATTTTATGACCCATGCCGCTTCGAATACTCTGACCCCTTGAAGCGCCTGCGCTCAAGCTTCGACTGTTGCAGTAAGGGCCGGCCTTCGCCAGCCGTGCTGCGTTCAAACGCACTGACGACGACGGCCCAGCCACGGGACTATGACAAGTGCCAGTGCCGCCAGCGACAGCGAGGCGGGCTCCGGCACCACGCCCAGATGCGGTGTCAGCGGCCGGCACGCACCCGCACCACAGGGCGAGCCGAGTGCGCGCACCACAACTCGTGCGGCAGCGCGCTTGTTGTCAACGCCAGGTGGCGCGACCTGCGCGGCCACGATGCAGATGGCGCAGGCGACACCGGTGTTGCTGCGGGTATTGGTCTTGAGCAGCAAGCCCAGTGACAACAGCCCATTGGCATTGGGCTGCAGTCCATGGAGCGGGCTCCAACGACTGAAGCTGAAGACCGATAAATCGGCGAGATCGAAGGCGCCGACACTGGCGATATTCCACGCGAAGGCCGACAGCTCTAGCGCATCGACCAGGGGTGCGGTGGCATTCGACTTGATGGTGAAGCTACCGGTGCCGGCCGCGCCAAGGTCGAAGGTGTAAGTCAGTGGCACCGCCTGGGCGAGGCCCCAAGCGGCCTGTAGCATCACGAGTGCCAGCAGGCGACGAAGAAAAATGCTTTTCATGGGACGAGTTCCTGTAGTGAGCAAAAGCCGGCGGGCCGGGATGGCCGCCGCGTGCCGCTTGCGGATGTCTATCAACGCGTCCCGCAAACTGCGTGGCCGGATTGTCGGCACAACGGCGAGCTGCGTAGTGCGGCCAAGGCGCGCTTCAAAGCTTGTTCACGATCTGCACGTGGTTTTGCGCATCGGGTCGCGTTTACGGCGCGTACACAGCGCCACCCGACGCAGTTTTTTACATGTGCGGGGAACTCTCGGCGCCGGCCAATCGAATACACCAAGACCATCGCGCACCGACGCCGGGGTCGACCAGAATTCGCAGCGCAAGGGGGTAGGGTTTGAACGCAAGCGCAAGACAGCGGCGCGCAGCGCGTCTGGAATTCGTGCTGGAATATATTGACGCCCATCCCGGTGAAAGCGGCGATGTGGAATTCCTGTCGGAACTCGCCAGCATTTCACCGTTTCACTTCCATCGTGTGATGTCGAGCTATCTCGGCGAGTCGGTGTCTTCTTACGTGCGGCGCCGCGCGCTGGAGCGCGCGGGGCTACGTATGTTGCTCGACGGTGCATCGGTGACCACCGCCAGTGCGCTGGCCGGCTATTCCAGCTCATCGGCCTTTGCGCGCGCGTTCCGCCGACAATTCGGTAGCAGTCCGCGCCAGCTCGCGCAAGACCTGCACGCGCGGCGCGTGATGTGCGCGCCGTGTCTGCCCCACGGACTCGAATTCCGTAACGTGGCCGCGCAGGAAGTGTTGGCCCTGCGCCGCTACGGCGCGCAACACACAGCCGCGCCCGCCGCGTGGGCGGCGCTCAAGAATTGTTTAGTCACGGGCACGCCAGCCGCGCCACCGTGCTGGATAGGTATTCCCTGCGATAGTCCCGAACTGACGCCGGTGGCGCGCCGTCGTTACGACGCCTGCGTGGATGTCGCCCTGCCGGCCGACACCAGCCTGGTGCGCAAACACCTGGCCGGTGGCGACTACGCGGTGTTTCAGTTTCGCGGCTCGCTGGACGCGCTCGAAGACGCTCACGCCGCGCTACGCTGGCACTGGTATCCGCAATCAGGCGCACGCATGCGCGATGCACCGGCCTTCCATCGGCTGAACGACGCGGCTGGCGACGGCGAACTGGTGGCCGAGATATTTTTTCCCATCGAGCGCGCAGTCGCACGACCGCGCGCTAGTGCGAGCGCTGTCCGTCCAGCGCGTAACGATGCCTTGCTTTGAGCAATTCCGGGATAGCAGCGGGCAGGCACGCTGGGTAGGCTTAGACCGTGGCAACTCGCAGACGCCCTCGACCAAACCTTCGCCATGTCGAGGCCGCACTGAAGTCCAAGCCATATGCACATGCAAGAGGTATGAACAGATGAAGAAGGAAATTTTCAAATTGCGCCACGCAACACTGGTCGCTGCGCTTACGCTGGCTGTCGGTGCGCCCCTGAGCTTCGCTGATGAAGTGCCGGTCGACGGCGCTACCGCAGTCGTGGCACTGCCGGGCGGTGACATTGCGCCGGGTGTGGGCGTCGAGCCGGCCGCTAGTGGCAGCGATCTGATCGCCACCACCCCGCCGCCGGTCGACGAGCCGCGCTCGCCGGTCGGTGATGACGTCACCATCGACCCGCCAGCACTGCCGGTCGAGGGCGGCGATGTGGTCGTGGCAGATCCTGTCCCGGTCGAGGGTGGCGACGTGATCCCAGAGCAGGCAGCACCTGTCGAGAGTAGCGACGTGGTAGTCGTCAATGAGGTGCCGATGGCTGACGTGCCAGTGGATGATTGCGGCGTGATCTGCCAGAACGTCGCAGGCGACCCCGAACCAGCAGTCTACAAGAGCGATGAATCTGCGCCGGAAGTCATGCAGTTCGGGAGTAACAGCGAATCGCCAGATCCGGCATTGAATGTCAGCGCCGAAGTCAGCGGCGCCATCGGCGTTGCTGAACAGCTTGGTGCGGCCGACGTTGCCGTGCAGGACGGCATGGCGGTCGAGCCGCTGGTGCTTGCAGCCCCAGCGACAGTGGTTGCCAAGACCACCGATGGTGACGGTGTCAGCGTCATCCGGGACGGCCATCTGCGCTAGATCCTGAGCCCGGGCCCGCCGCCGACGCAGGCCGAAAACGGGCATACTGGACGCCTCACCCCGTGCCGGGGTGGGGCGTTTCTATTTTCCTGGCGCGCTGAATCACCACCACCGATGCGCTGATGTCCTTCGCCGATCGCTTCCCCGCCGACGCGCTCTTGGGCGCGTGCCTGCGCGCTTTGTTGTTGACCATTGCGTTGGCGATGCATGGCATTGCAAACGCCGCACCGCAGTCGCCTGACAGCGTGAGCACAGGCATGCTGGTGCGCAAATTCGTCTTCAGCGGCAACACCGTTTTTGCCACGCCGCAGTTGTTGGCAATGACCGCGCCCTTCGTCGGTCACACCTTAGCCAACGCCGATCTGCAAGGCCTGCTGCAACGACTGACTGACGTTTATCTACAGGCGGGTTTCTCCACCTCGCGCGCCATCTTGCCCGACCAGGAAGCCCACGCCGGCATCCTGCGCATCGTCATCGTCGAAGGCTTTCTCGAGCAGATAGTCGTCAGTGGCACCCACGCGGTCGATCCCAGCTATATCGCCGCGCGTTTGCAAACCGGCCTGACCACACCGCTCAATCTGGCGGTGCTGAACGCCAACCTCCGGCTGCTGATGCAGGAACGCGGCATTGCCAACATCAGCGCCGAACTCGCGCCCGGGAACAAACGCGGCGGTGCGGTGCTCAAGGTCGCCGTCGAGGAAGCGGCGCGTTACAGCGGGGGCTTGCGTGTCGCCAACGATCGCGCGCCAGCGGTTGGCAGCACCCGCGGCGTGATCGAGGCCACGGCCTACAACCTCTTCGGCCGCGCCGACCAAGTCGATCTCGCGATCGGTATTGCCAGCGGCCTGCGCGATCTCGATTTCCGCGTGAACCTGCCATGGTCGGCGAATGGGCCGGAATTCTCACTGCGTTATTTCCGTGCAGCTTCGCAGCTGGTCGAGGAGCAGTTCGACGTGCTGGGTGCCGAGACCCATTCGAGCGCGCTCGATCTTGGCGTCAGCCAGACCCTGTGGCACGACCCCCATCGCCGTTTGAAATTGAGCATTAATCTGGTCGGCAAGCAAAGCGAAAGTTCTTTGCTCGGAGAACCGTTCTCGTTCAGCCCTGGCGTCGAGAACGGCAAAGCCAAGGTTCGGCTAATGCGGCTCACGCTGCTATGGCAGCAGCAATATGCACGGGATTCCTGGAGTGCGCGCCTGGCATGGTCGGCCGGACTCGGTGTGCTTGGCGCCACCGAGCATGACGACGGTCTGCCCGATTCACGCTTCCACAGCGCCTATCTGCAATTGCAATGGCTGCACACCCTGGGGCCGCGCGCCGGTGCGCTCTATGCACGCGGCGAAGCGCAGTTGAGCTCCGATAGTTTGTTGCCGTTGGAAAAGTTTTCGCTGGGGGGTAGCAACTCGGTGCGCGGTTACCGCCGCTCGCGCTTCGTACGCGACGAGGGCTGGGCCGCCAGTCTTGAATATCGCTTGCCGCTCGTGCGTCTGGCGGTGCCGGGTGTCAGTCGGCGTGCCAGCGACGGCCAGCTGAGCGCGGTGCTGTTCGTCGACGCCGGCCGCGCCTGGAATCATGATCGCGACCGCTTCAATCAATTCGATGCATCCACGACCTTGTTGGCGGCCGGCCCCGGACTACGCTGGGATATCGGCGCCGATACCCACGCTGAGATCATGTGGGGGGCGGTGCGCCGCCACGTTGCCGATACCGGCAGCGACTTGCAGGATCTCGGCCTGCATTTCATGCTCAATGCGCATCACAGTTTCTGATTCGCAAGAGCGCGCACTTAGGACCCTGGTCGAAATTATCTTGTCAACACCGAGGGTGTTCGTGAGTGCTTGCTTGCCGGGCGCGTTTCGCCGGCAATAGCGGGGCTATTGCCAAGAAATGCAACGCCGCCGCGGCCGCTCACGAACAGCCGAATGTAGAGCTAATTTTGACCAGGGTCCTTAGCGCGCGAGGTTGAGACTCGGCGTGCTGATGCGATAGCCGTGCGGTACGCGGAACAGCGCGGGGTCGGGATCGCTGCGCGCGATGTCGTGCAGTCGATAGCGGGTCTGGCCGACGCGCGGGTCGCGGTGTTCGCTCAACATCACCACATTGAGTTCGGCGCTATACCACTGCTCGGTGACGATTTCGATCGGCGCGCGATTGCCGATCGCGGCGGTCGGAATGGTGACCGTGGTGCGCGTGCCGGTGACGCGCACACCCTCAATGGTCTTGTCGCCCAGGCTGACGCTATGGGGATCGCCGGGAAACGGCAGCTTGATCGGCGTGTCGGCGGAAAACGCCGCGAGCGATGGATGCAGCGAGGCTTCCACGGTCGGCCGGCTGCCTTCGGCCAGGGGCGGCGGCAGAGCAACATCGAAGGTCGTCGTCGTGCCACCGGCGCCACTGTTCAGATCCTGGGCGAAGGCCATTTGTGCACCACGCTGCACGGCCTGGGGCACCTGCTCTGCCACGCGGCGCAGCGGGTCCAGCGTATAGCTGGTGCCGGCCACTGGATCGGCGATCAGCACGCTGTGCAGGACGTCGCCGCCCGTGCCGAGTTCGTCGTCGCGACGGGTGCGACCCTGGGCGTCGCGATAGACTCGCGAATGATGTTCGATGGTAATACTGTTGCCATCGACCAGTGGCTGCAGCACTTCGACGCTGAGGCTCGCCGTATAGGGCTTGCCCGCCACGACCTCGGCCGGCCCCGTCATCTCGAATTGCATGAAGCTCAGGGTGTCGCCGCCGGCCAGGGGCAGAGGCGGCGGCGCCGCCATCATCATCGACGGCTCGGCCATTTTTTCGGCTGCGAACGACATCGCATCCTGCTTATCAGGTGAGGACGATACTGCCTCGTCCGCCATGACTGGCGGTAGAGCCAGCAGCGCGATGCAAGCCAAGGGATACAGTCGTTTCATAGTCTCTTACTCCAGATCACCGGCCGCGCGGGTCACTGCACGAAACGCAGCGCGGTGACCATGCCGCCGTTGTCGACCACCAGGTCAGCGGTGATGGGATCGGTCACCCGACGCGGGTTGTAGGGCAGACCGAACACCGCCAGTGTGGCGCGCGGCACTCGCACCCGTACCACGCCGCGCGCACCGGCCACCGCCGCGCCGGTCATATAAACCGGATAGAAAGGTGTAGCAATTTCCGGATGACGGAGTGCGGCCAACGGCGCCGGCGCGTCACGTGCGCCGTCGCGCACCGCATTGGCCAGCACCACGCCCAGCAGCGCCAGTACCGAGGCCGCCAGCGCGCCGCCGGCCAGCCAGCGATTGCGCCCAAACCACCCTCGGCGCGTGCCACGCAGCCGTAGTGGCTGGACATCGGCGGTTGCGCTCACGCTCCGCAGGCGCGCCTGCAAGGCCTGTTCGACCTTGGCCGGCGCCGACAAGACAGCCAGCGCAGCGCGCAGGTCGCGCAAGCCGGCGGTCAACCGTCGTTCCGACAACAAGCGTGCACGGCAGCACGCGCAGCGCGCGAGGTGCGCACGGGTCTCGCTGCCGGCGTCGATGCGACCGGCAGCGATGTCGACCACCGCCCATTCAAATTGCGCGCAATTCATAGCTTGCTCCTCGTTCACTGGCGGCGGTCGCGGTGGCACTGACGCCCATTGCCACGCTGAGCGCCTTACGCGCACGGTTGAGGCGCGAACGCACGGTCCCTATCGGTACTTCGAGAATGCGAGCGGCCTCCTGATAATCCAATTCCTCAAGTTCGCAGAGGATCATGACCTCACGATAATAGGACGGCAGCGCGAGGATCGCCGCGCGCAGGGAACCATACTGCTGAGCACGACAGACCAGCGCTGAGGGTTCGACATAATCGATCAAGGCCTCGCCCAGCGGCCCGTCGTCTTCGTCGGCCAGGGTTTCAAAGCGCTGCGCGTCGCGCCAGTGGCGGCGCAGCAGGTTACGCGCCATACCGAGTAGGTAAGCACGCAGCTCGCCCTGCGCCGGGTCGAAACTGTGGTTGTCGATGAGCGCCATGAAGACCTCCTGCGTGATGTCCGCCGCCACCCCGTCGGTGCCGCTGACCATGGTCGCGAAGCGATACACACGCTGCTGGTGTCGCTGATAGAGAATGCTGAACGACTCGCCGTCGCCGCGTTGCATGCGCTGAAGCAGTTCGGCATCGGTCACGGACATAAGCGCGCTATTGAGCAAGGTGATGGGGGCTATTGCGCCAGGCAACGGGCAAAGTTCCCAGCGTGCGCAGCTTGCCATGGGCCGCCGATCGGCGCGAGGTCACGGCACGGCACGCAACGCGACCTTTGACGCCCGTCGCGATTTCGCATACATGTCCCCTTTCCCTGACTTTGAGGACACCCCCGTGCCGGACCTGCTGCTAGAGATCAAAGATTCCATCGCCACCCTGACCTTCAACCGCCCCGAGGCGCGCAATGCCTTGAGCCTCGAACTACGCGCCATGCTGCGCGACAGCTTGCAGGCCATCGAATACGACCCGGCGGTGCGCTGCGTAGTATTGCAGGGCGCCGGCGACAATTTCATGGCCGGCGGCGACGTCAAGAGCATGGCCACCAAGCTCGACCAGCCGGCCGACAAGCTGCGCGCCGAGTTCATGAACCGCATCCACGACCTGCATCCGATCATGTTCACCATGCGGCGCATGGGCAAACCGATCATCGCCAGCGTGGCGGGTGCGGCGGCTGGCGCTGGTGTCAGCATGGCCTTGGCGGCCGATCTGGTGATCGCGGCGGACAACGCCTTCTTCACCCTCGCCTATTGCCATATCGGCACCAGCCCGGACGGCTCGGCAAGCTTCCACCTGCCACGCGCGGTCGGCATCAAGAAAGCGATGGAAATTGCGCTGCTCGGTGACCGTTTTGATGCCAATGCAGCCGCCGCCATAGGCATGATCAACTTCGTCGTGCCGGCCGCAGATCTTGCCGCCGAGACCACCAAGCTGGCGCAACGTTTGGCCCGGGGCCCGACCCATGTCTACGGCAATACCAAGCGTCTGCTTTACCGCTCGCTAGAAAACGAGTTCGAGGCGCAGCTGCAGCTTGAGGCCGAGACCTTCGCCGACTGCGCGATCCGCGCCGATTTCCGTGAAGGCGTGAGTGCCTTCGTCGAGAAGCGCAAGGCGAAGTTCACCGGCAAATGAGCTGACGCTCGGTGGCCCGCTACAGCTTGCGCAGATCCGGCGGCTCGCCAGTTGATCCACGAGTCACGCCGACCACACCCGCACCCCGTCCGGAGTTCTGTCTGAAGCGTTTCGAGAGCTC
>JANMJF010000152.1:0-4249 GCA_031371245.1 Pseudomonadota bacterium
GGCTGATAGAGGGCGACGAACCAACCGCTCAGGCAGACCGCCGTAGAGAGCGCCAAGGCCGCCCAACGATACGGCCACACCATCCGCACATAGCGGCGTGCTAATTGAATTTGTTCGTTCATATCACGTCCGTGGCACCCAATCTGCCTGGCTTCAGAACCATGCTTCGGGGATGATCAGGACGTCACCAGGCTCCATCGCCACGTTGGCATCAATGTCGCCTTCCTTCAGCAGATCTTCGAGCCTGACACGATACTGCTGATGTTCGCCGCCCGCAGTGCGCACGATGGACGCTCGATTCCCCGCCGCGAACTCGGTCAAGCCGCCGGTCACGATCATGACATCGAGCACCGACATGTCCTTATGGTAGGGAATGGCCTGCGGTTTGGCCGCCTCTCCGACCACGCGCACCTGCTCCGAGGTCTCGCCGATGAAACCGCCGACGGTGACAGTGACCAGCGGGTCGCGAATGTATTCGCCGAGTTTCTTTTCAATCTCACGCGCCAACGCCGAAGGCGTCTTGCCGCTCGCCGGCAGATCTTCGACCAGCGGCGTGGTGAACTTGCCGTCGGGTCGCACGGCAACCGTCGAGGACAGTTCAGGATTACGCCAGACGAAGACGTTGAGGGAATCACCCGGCCCTATGATGTAGTTGTAGTCCTTGCCGCCTGGTCCGGCCGGCGCATCTTCGTGCGAGTCGACAAAAGGCAGTGATTTCAAGGCCGAGCACCCACACAGCGCCATACTCAAAACAATTCCCGCAGCAACGACTCTGACTTGGTAGGAGCGCGAAGCTAGTAGATTCATTGACAATCCCTCACGCGATGCTTGCGCGCGAATCTTTCGAGACTCGCGGTTGCGTTAGTAATTATTCATTAAGGTCAATATGTTACTGACCGATACTAATAAATATTCATAACAATTAATAGGGCTCACCAAAATTTTCTGCGAGCCCTCCTGCCGCACGCTGAGGCCGCCTGGCCGATTTGGCAGCGTCGCGCCTGAGGCGCTCGGTGGTGTGCTAGGTATCGGCAGCAGCCAGCACATTCCTGAGAGGCCGGCCAAAACATGAGAACGAGCGTTGACGGGTATGGGCGACGCGCCCGATGTACATCGCGACGGCACCCGGCAGCCGTATCGCCTGGGGCGATATTGGCAGCGCTCAAAGGTGCCGCCTATCATCCCGTCTGGTGCACCATGGAATCGGGCAACGACCGTCAACTGGTTGGTTTGAACGTGCAGCGGCGCGGCACACGCCCGTGACAGAGATCTGTAACGCTGCTATGCCGCACCGCGATGCCAGCCGCTATTACCATGACCGGCCGATATCGGCGCACGCTAACGTTAGCTCGCCCGCCGCGTGCTCAGCTGTGCAAAACTCGACCTTAAGCCCGTTGCGGCAGTCACGATGACCAGGAGCCCCATGAAATCAATCCGATGTTTCGCCGCGATGACGGCCGTCTGCGTCCTAGTTGTGCTGTCCGCCTGCTCCAAGACTGCTGACATCGCCAAGCTGTCTGAGGCCGCCGCCGCGCTGGAAAGCGAGGGCAAATACCCTGCCGCTATCATCCAGTTGAAAAACATCCTGCAGAGCGATCCGGAATACGCGCCGGCCAGGCTGGCGATGGGCCGCATTTATCTGTTGTTGGGTGACAGCAGAAGCGCCGTCAAAGAACTGGACAAGGCTGTAAAGTTGCTCCCGGACGATGCGCAGGCTCGTGCCCTGCGTTATCGGGTTGATTTGTTGGACGGAAAGTTTAAACACGTGGTTGAGGCGCTAGATAATGCATCTGACGATAGTGCGAAGAAACTGGGTCCAGAGCTCACTGCGACCTTGCTTAGCCGCGCTCAGATAGGACTCGGGCAGTTTGAGGCTGCCAGCGTAAACGCGAAGCAAGCGCTGCAAATCAATAACGCGAATACCGAGGCCAAGCTGGTGCTCGCGCAGGTCGACGCGAACTCCGGTAAAGCCGACGCGGCCGAGTCCAAAATCGACGCGGTGTTGGAGAACCAACCAGACAACCCCGATGCGCTATTGCAAAAAGGTGAGTTGCAGCTCTACCGCAAGCACATCGACCTCGCTACGGCCACCTTCGAAAAGCTCACTAAATTAGCGCCTTACTCCGTTCTCGGTTATTTGGGGCTGGCCAACGCCAGGCTCCAGGCGGATGACGCAGTGGGAGCGGAAAAGGCCGCGCGGCAAGCCGGGAAAGTCGTACCGCATAGCAGTTCCGCGTCCTATCTCTATGCCTATGCAATTTACAAACAAGGGCGCGTCGACGAAGCCCTGACCACTCTCTACAACCTCATGAAGGTCTACCCCGGGCATCCGCAGTGCCACCTTTTGACCGCCGAAATCCTGCTCGATAAAGGGCAGATCAACCAGGCAGAAGACGTCTTGCTGCCAAGCGTGACGCGCTACCCCGGCTATCTCCCAACCACGCTACTGCTCGCAATGACACAGCTGCGCCAGGGCCACGCCGCAGACGTAGTCAATCGTCTCGAACCGATTGCCGCTTCGGGCATTCGCGAGCCGAAAATCTACAGTCTGCTGGGCAATGCTTATTTGCAGTTGAAGGACTTTCAAAATGCGTCACGCCTACTGAATAAAGCCGCCGAATTCATCGAGGTTCCGGCCGATGCAGACGTTTTCCGCGCGCGCAGCAATCTCGCGGTTGGTAAGGCGGACGAAGCGGTTAATGACTTGCAGAAGGCACTGGCTGCAAATCCCGACCTGGTGCAGGCCGAAGCCTTGTTGATCATGACCTACCTGCAGCGCGGCGAACTCGACAAAGCGCTCGAGGGTGCAATCAAGCAAACCGAGAAGTACCCCGACAGGCCCCAAGCCCAAGAACTTCTGGCGCGGGTTCATGAAGCGGCCGGGCGCACTTCCGCGGCGCGGGCAAGTTATGAAAAGACACTGGCCATCGACCCGACCTATGTCCCGGCAGCGCTGCGTTTGGCGGAATTGGATCTCGCCGACGGCAAGCTGGCAGAAGTTGACGCGCGTTTTGAGTCCTTATTGAAGCTGAAACTACCACCGGCTGGACACGCAGCAATACTTCTCAGCCAAGCCAGCATTATGCGCAAGCAAAAGGGCCTGGGAGCCGACGAAGCGCTGCTCAAAGCGGCACTCGAACAGGCACCTGGTAATGTCGATGCCTTGATCGGTCTGGCCCAGATCGCCAGTCGCGCGGGTGATTTCGATAAAGTCGGTGCGCTGCTGGAAACGGCGCGCAAAATGAATCCTGCCGATCTACGCCCGCGCACCCTCCTCGCCCGCCATTACATTACCCGCAGGAGCTATGCGTCGGCCCTTGAGGCTGCCAAGGAAGCCCACACCCTTGCACCACGCAATCTGGATGTGCTCTATACCCTGGGCGAAGCCTATCGCGGTGTCGGGAAAAACGACGACGCCCTGCAGATCTATCAAGAAGCCGTGGCCTTGGGTGCCAAGGATTTGGATACCCTGCTCGGCCTGGCAGCAGCGGCCTCCCACGCGGGAAACACCGCCAAATCTGCTGACAGCTTTAGGCAAGCCATTGAGACAGCTCACGCACAATTGATGGTCGGCATGGACCAAGCCAAGCCGGAAAGCTCTCGCCTTATCGCGCTCGGGCGCCTCGAACTGCTACGCGGCAAGCCTCAGGAAGCACGCCAATTTGCTGGCCGCGTAATGGCCCTTTATCCCGCCTTGCCGGACGGTTACGACTTGAGCGGTGACACCCTGTTGGCGACCGACGAGAACAACCCAGATGCATCAGCGGACAGCTACAAAAAAGCCCTCGAGCTGGGGGCCGGGCGAGAAACAGTGGCGAAATTGGCCGGGCTCTATGCGCTCAAGCGCAGCGGCGATGCCAAACAAGTCATCGGTGCCTGGCTGGATAAACATCCTGATGACACTCCACTGCGTAACCAGCTCGCCGAACTGCTGCTGGCGGCCGGCGACAAGAGCGGCGCCATCACTCAACTTGAGAAAATTGTTGCGATGGAACCGCAGAACGCGCTGGCCCTGAACAATCTCGCGACTCTTTATCAAGAACAATCCGACGCCCGCGCCCTGGCGACCGCCGAACGGGCGGCCTCACTGGCGCCTGGCAATCTCTGGATTGCCGATACCTACGGTTGGATACTCGTATCGCGAAACAGCTTGGAAAAGGGTCTCACTCTGCTCCGCCAGGCGGCGGACGGCTTGCCCGAGGAACCGACTGTGCTCTACCACTTCGCCTCCGCCCTGGCAGCTTCCGGC
>JANMJF010000185.1:0-1846 GCA_031371245.1 Pseudomonadota bacterium
AATTTGGGCGGTCGAAAAATCCTCGGTGACGAAGTTTGCTATTTCACTGCGCGGCATGTCCGACAAGGCAAAGCCAAGAATATTCAAGGCCGACGTAATCAGGCTCGCTGTGCCGACGTGATGAGCCATATGCGCAAATGCTCGGGAATGACGGATATGTAGTTTCACTTGCTGTGCCAGATATCGAACCGATGCGACGACTGCCAGCGCGCCGATGATTGAGCCGACCGCCGCACGCGCATCCCAGTTGATCTTTTAATCTCCCGTCCTCGACAGTCAGTTTGTAGAGATCGTGTTAAGTAATACAAAAATGTGGACACATTCGCTCATGTTGTAATACTTTAACCCCTGCGAAGGCTGGTCCCTGACCATCGACCCCATCTCCACCGCGAGGCGCCCGTGCCATGACCGATCTCTCCGTGCAAGACGCACTGGCCCGCTTCGAGCGGATTATCGACGCGGAAGAAAAAATTGAACCGCGCGACTGGATGCCCGACAAATACCGCCTGAATCTCGTGCGGCAAATCTCGCAGCATGCCCATTCCGAAGTGGTCGGTCAGTTGCCTGAAGGCAATTGGATCGGCCGCGCGCCGAGCCTGCGTCGTAAGGCCATCCTGCTCGCTAAGGTGCAGGACGAGGCCGGTCACGGGCTTTATCTCTACAGCGCCGCCGAGACCCTCGGTGTGGCGCGCGAGGAGATGCAGGACGACCTGCTGTCGGGCAAGGCTAAGTACGCCAGCATTTTCAATTACCCGACCTTGAGCTGGGCCGATGTCGGCGCCATCGGCTGGTTGGTCGATGGTGCGGCGATCGTCAATCAGATCTCGCTGTGCCGGACGTCTTATGGCCCTTATGCGCGTGCGATGGTGCGTATCTGCAAGGAAGAAAGTTTTCACCAGCGGCAGGGCTTCGAGATCATGCAGACCTTGGCGGCCGGCTCAGCTGCGCAACAAGCCATGGCCCAGGACGCGCTAGCGCGCTGGTGGTGGCCGAGTCTCATGATGTTCGGCCCGCACGATGCGGCGTCGGCCCACAGCCAGCAATCCATGCTATGGAAAATCAAGCGCCAGTCCAACGATGAGCTGCGCCAGAAGTTCGTCGACCAGACGGTCGAACAGGCCAAGCATATCGGGCTAGTCATTCCCGATGCGGATTTGCAATGGAACGAAACGCGCGGCCATTACGATTTCGGCGCGATTGACTGGGATGAATTCAACCGCGTGGTGGCTGGTCACGGACCGTGCAATCGCGAGCGCCTGGCGGCACGACGGGCGGCCCACGCCGACGGCGAATGGGTACGTGAGGCGATGCTCGCCCACGCCGATAAACAACGTGCCCGCGCCACCGGCGCCGCAGCCTGAACTTGAGGCGAACAGCATCATGAGCAGCAAACATCTGCCGCTGTGGGAAGTCTTTATCCGCAGCCGGCGCGGTCTGGATCACAAACACATCGGCAGCCTGCACGCGGCCGACGCGACGCAGGCCATGCAAGCCGCGCGTGATACTTATACTCGCCGCCAGGAAGGCGTCAGCATCTGGGTGGTGCGTTCGAGCGATATCCACGCCAGTCAGTGCGAAGACGACGCGGCGTTTTTTGATCCGGCCGCCGACAAAATCTATCGGCATCCCACTTTCTATGACGTGCCTGACGAGTTGAAGCTGTGAACGCCGCACATTTTGAATACGTGCAACGCCTGGGTGACAACGCGCTGATCCTCGGCCAGCGTTTGTCGGCATGGTGTGGCCATAGTCCTTTTCTGGAAGAAGATATCGCGATGGCCAACACCGCGCTTGATCTGATCGGCCGTGCGCGCATGCTCTACACGCACGCCGCAGCGCTTGAAGG
>JANMJF010000193.1:0-1592 GCA_031371245.1 Pseudomonadota bacterium
ATCGGCCAGGATCTGAGCGGGCGCCTGCTGCTGCTCGATGCGCTGGCGATGGAATGGCACAGCATGCGTTTCCGGCGCGACCCGCACTGCCCGGTATGCGCACCGCTGGTCGCGGCTAACGCGGCGGACGTTGCGCGCCGCGTTTGAATTTGAAAAACATATAGGTACCCGTCAGCGCCAGGGTCAGCAGACACAGCGCGGCCGCATCGACCACCAGTTCACCAGCAGTGCCAAACAACCGGCCCGAGTGAAGATCCAATAGGACCCGTTCGTAACTCACACCGTCGCCGCGATAGGCGACCGCGAGTGGCGCAGCGAGATGGGCAGGCAGCGCTGCGGCAGTGACCCACTGCACGTCACCGGTGTCCGCGGTCGCGCGCGCGGTGCCTTGTATGACATCGAATAGCAGCAGGCCGGTGGCCGTCGCGATGACGATGTCCTGGCCAGCGATTCCGATCCGCGTCAGCGGTGGCGGCAAGCCGTCCAGCGCGTCAAAGATCTCCACTACCCGGCCCTCTTTGTCGTATTGCACCAGCCCGTCGCGATAGGCGATGTAGAGGGTGTTGCGCACGATCAGCGCGCCAAGCAGCGGCGCATCGCGTTGCGCGAACACCCGCTCGTCGCAAAAAATCTGCGCGCCTATTTGTGTGTTCCAACCGCGCGCGGTGGCATAGCCGCCGGGCATGGCGGCAGCGCTCTGACGATAGAGTGCATCGACCAGCGCGTTGTGTGGGTGAGTGCGCGACAGGCCCAGCGCGTCACCGTGGTTGAGTGCGAGACCAGTCAGCACCGTAATCACGACGATGAGCGTGCTCGCGATACCGGTCACCCGATGCCAGCGGGTGAGTGGATGAACGGGTATGGGATGCGCGCGTCGTGCGGGCGGATGTTTGGGCGTCATTGGCTGGCTAGCCTGGCGGCACGGTCGAGTAACAGCGCCACCCGCGCCAAGCCGCTGATAGCGTGCACCGAGAGTGTGGCACCGGTGATGCCGTCGATGTTGCGATCGAGAGTGTCGTCGCTGCGCAGACTGGCGCCTGTGAATTGATCAGTGAAAAAGGCATGGCGGACCTCGGCGCCGCGGCTCTCGCGATAGACCAGTATGGCGCTGCGTACGATGGCGCCACGCTCGACCACATAACCAGCGGTGATCGGTTTATCGCGACCGATGGCTTCCAGGATCCAGACCGTGCGTTCGCCCTCGCGCCAATACTTCTGGCGCAAGGCCGGCAACACGCTGCCGACGATGTCGCGCACCTTTATGTTCAAGGCCGCGTCCACCCATAACTTCTGCGGCGCGGGCGGCGTGCCGTCGAAGGCTGCGGCAACGAAGGTGGCGGGCGCCAGAAACACCTCGTCGGCCGGCACCGGCGCGAGGATGGTGCAACACAAGGCGAGCCCGGCCGCGCGCAGTCGGGTGCGGCGCGGCATGGCCTTGTGCAGGGCGCTAAAACTGATAGCCGAAGCCCAGATTGAATCCATCGAACTCGTCGCTCACACGGCCATTGGCGTCTTCGAACTGGCCGTCGATTTTGAACACTACCTGCGACACTGGCCAGTAATTCAGACCGAGCGAGACTCGTTCGTAGTTG
>JANMJF010000207.1:0-3498 GCA_031371245.1 Pseudomonadota bacterium
TCAGCGTTGTAGGCGTTATTGACCGCTGGGCGGTTCAAGGTCACGGTCGCGACACCACGGCCATCGGTAGCGCACAATACGACGGGCTCGATCACGGGCTGTCCTCCAATTAACGGTGGCGCGCTAGGCGATGATAGTCAATGTTCGAGGCGCGCCGGCCAGCAGGGTCGATGGGGGAAGCGTTCCACCCGGCTGACACCAGGCGCTGAAAGGCGACGGGTGGGATAGCCCGCCCGTCGCCGCACATTCAGCCGGCGCTGGCCAAATCCTGGCCCGTCATATCCGACTGCCAGCGGTTCAGTCGCAACAGATGGCCAGGTGTGGCATTGGTGCAAACGCCGTCCTTGAAGGTCACCACACCGTTGACCAGGATCCAGCGATAACCTTCCGCGCGCTGAATGCGCCGCCACTCATTGGCCGGCACGTCATGCGCTACTTCGTAATCCACTTCCGGTACGCGCCTAAGCTTGTCGAAGTCGTAGACGATGATATCGGCCGGCGCGCCTTCGCGCAGAAAGCCGCGATCGAGAAAGCCGGCCGCCTGCGCTGGCAAATAGCTCAAGCGATAATGTGCCTGCTCAAGCGTCAGCTCACCGGTCTCGCGTACCAGCCAGGTAATCATGTCGGTGGTGAAGGAACCACCGGCCAGAAACTTGATGTGCGCGCCACCGTCGGAAACGCCGGGAATGACGTGCTGGTTACGCAGCAGTTCGCCGACCTTTTTCGGATCGGTACTCGACAGTTCATGGGTGCGATACAAAACCTTGAGACCACCGGCGATGCCGATGTCCAACATGGCATCGATGTGATGTTTGCCTTCGGTCTGCGCAATTTCGCCGAGTGTGCGGCCGAGGTAGTGTTCGAGTTCCGGGTGCCCCGGCACTTCCTGTACAACCAGGCCGGTGATGGGACCGCCGACGCCGGTCGTAACCAGAATGTCTTCGTCAGCAATCAGGCGCTTGCGCATCGCCGGGTCGCGCATCCTCGCCACCCGCTCATCGATGCTGCCCTGGGTGAGTTCGTTCCAGGCCGGACTTGAGTCATACATGTTCCAATGTTCGAGGGTGAACTGGTAGGCCATTCGCACCGACACCGCCTGACCGTAAATGCGCAGTCCTTTTGCCGAGCAGGCGTCCAACCATTTAAGCGCCTGCAAGTGCAGGTTTTCGTAGCCCGGGTCGTCCATCGCGATGATGGCGTTGAACAACACCGGCCGGCCCGAACGTCGCGCGATCTCTTCGACGAACAGGCTGTCCTTAGGATCTTTGCTTTTCAGCGGTTCACCGGTGGTCGCGTTCAGGATTTCGATGAAACCTTCGCCGCGCTCGCCGAGCACGTCGGCCAACGCCAGCAGCGTCTCATCGGGCATGACGTCGGTGGGCATCGGCGTGCCGTCGAAGTCCGCCTGCATCGAATGTTTGCCCATGCGCTGACAACTCCAACCCATCATGCCGGCGTCCATCGCCTCGTGAACCAGGCGCTTGATCTCGCCCATTTCGTCGGCACTCGGCAAGCGTCCGGCCTTGGCCCCTTCTAGCCCCATCACATGCACCAGCACCGGATTCAAGGGCACATAGCTCAACAGATTGACACCCTTGGGAATGCGCTCCAGATGATCCATCCACTCCGGCAGACTCTCCCAATCCCAGTCGAGGCCCATGCCTTCGACCATGGTCTCGTAAGGGATCTGCTCGGTGCGTGTCATCATGCGCAACAGGCGTTCGCGCACCGGTGGCCGCGCCGGCGCGAAACCAAAGCCGCAGTTGCCGATGGCTACTGAGGTCACGCCGTGCCAACCGGATATCGTGCAATAGGGATCCCAGTGAATCTGCGCGTCGTAGTGGGTATGTAGATCAACGAAGCCCGGGGCAACGATGAGGCCGGTGGCGTCGATCACTTCGCGCCCCGCGCTGGCATCAACGCGACCAATCTTGGCGATGCGCCCATTGCGGATGGCGAGGTCGCCCTTGAAGCGTGGCAACCCGGTACCGTCGATGATGGTGCCGTTCTTGATGACGATGTCGTACTGACGCATGAAAGTTCCCCTTGCCTGCCCGTTATAGACGTTCGACCTTGCCCGCACGCCGGGCGGGTTCATTGTCGGGGAATTTCTTCAACGAATACCAGAACTATTCGCGCCGGGACGCGGCGCAGTCGCGTGTGGCAGGCGAGCTGGACTGTCGCGAGGGGTTTGTGGGGTTTGCTTGCCAAGACGCGAAGCGATGGTTTAGTTTTCAACGCCCGTTCAATTATTCACGCAAGCTGGCGACCTCACAACCAGCGCGCCGATCATCTTGGGGAGACAGCCTTGAGTTCCTATCTTTGCGGCCTCGATATCGGCGGCACATTCACCGATTGTGTGCTGATGGACGAAACCGGCGAGATCACTATCGCCAAGGCGCCGTCGACACCGTCCAATTTCGCGGCAGGCGTGATCGAGGCCATCTCGCGAGCAGCAGCCAAGATCGGGTTGGATCTACCCCAACTGCTCGATGCCATCACCGTGCTGGCCCACGGCACCACCATCGGCACCAATACCATCATCCAGCGGCGTGGGGCCAAGGTCGGCTTGATCACCACCAAGGGCCACAACGATGTCATCCACATCATGCGTGGCTCGCGTGGTCTGGCCGGCGGCGACATCAAACTCATCGTGCACATACCCGAGAGTTCCAAGCCCGAGCCGCTGATCCCAAAACGCCTCATTCGTGGTGTCTCAGAGCGCGTCGACTGCTTCGGCAAGGTCGTCGTCGAACTGAACGAAGACGAAGCCCGCCAGGCCATCATCGAGCTGCGTGACGCCGGTTGCGAGGCACTCGCGATCTGCACCTTGTGGTCTTTCCTCGAACCGAAACACGAGTTGCGCATCAAGCAACTCGCGCAGGAACTCGCACCTGATCTTTACGTGACCTGTTCGAGCGAACTCGCACCCAAGTGGGGGGAATACGAGCGCACCACGGCGGTGGCCCTGAACGCCTATATCGGCCCGGTCACCGTCGGTTATATCACGCGTCTCGATAAACAATTTAAAGCCAGCGGTCTGAAACCACCGCTGCAGATCACGCAGTGCGCCGGCGGAACCATCACCGTGCGCAAAGCGCAGCAAGCACCGCTATTGACCTTGGACTCCGGCCCCGTCGCCGGTGTCACCGGCTCGGTGTTCCTCGGGTCATTGATGGATACGCCCAACATCATCACCACCGATCTCGGCGGCACCTCATTCGACGTCGGCGTGATCCACAACGCAGCACCCATCGTGACTTATAAGAGTCTCGTGCGTCAGTACGAATACTTCCTGCCCAAGGTCGACGTGCATACGCTCGGCACCGGCGGTGGCAGCAAGGTGCGGGTCGACAAGATCACACGTTCTCTGCGCGTCGGTCCCGACAGCGCCGGCGCCGATCCGGGGCCGGTGTGCTATGGCCGTGGAGGCACGGTGCCGACCACCACCGATGCCGATCTGATCCTCGGTTATCTCGACCCCGACAATTACGCCGG
>JANMJF010000229.1:0-6860 GCA_031371245.1 Pseudomonadota bacterium
TCCGGCCCGGCGGCCGTCAAACCGCCGTCGACAATCAATGACTCTCCCGTCACGAAACGCGCGTCATCAGTGGCCAGGAACAGCGCCGCGCCGGCGATGTGTTCGCCCTGCCCGGTCTCGGGCCAGGGCTGGCCGGTGGCAAACAGCGGCGCGAACTTCTCGGCCTTACCGCCGTGGGCGAGCTGGGTGAAGATGAGGCCGGGGCAGATGGCATTGACACGAATCTTGTCGGGCGCGAGTTCCACTGCCGCGCCCTTGGTCAGACTGATGACGGCGGCCTTGGCCGCCGAATAGATCATCGGCCCGGCGTCGCCCGACAGGCCGGCGATCGAGGCGGTATTAATTATGCAGCCGCCGTCGCCCTGCTTCTGGAAGAGTCGCGCGCCGTGCTTCATACCGAGAAACACGCTCTTCGCCAATACATCAAAGGTGTAATCGAAGGCTTCGACCGTGATCTCGGTGACGGGCCCGATGGCGCCACCGACGCCGGCGTTGTTAAACAAGATGTCGAGCCGCCCAAAATTGTCCAGCGCGCATTTCAACATCGCTTCGATATCGGCTTCCTTGGCAACATCGATCTTGATGAAGCGCGCACGTGCACCGTGGCCCTGGGCGGCAGCAAGATCCATGGTCTCGGCGCCGGTCAGAGCGTTGAAATCGGCGATCACCACGTTCGCCCCTTCGGCCAGGAAACGCAGTACGGTCGCCCGTCCCATGCCGTTCGCGCCGCCGGTGATGACGGCGGTCTTGCCTTCGAGTCTCATTTTGGCCCCCTTGAGAAATTTGATTTTGTGAATGCTGCGCGCCCGCGCCTTGCGCTGGCGCACCGCCGCCTCGGACAATCGAGCGAACGAGCATACATCGCGAGGTGGGGAGATGGCAGACATGCACATCGGCGTCATTGGACTGGGCGCACTAGGCGGTGCGATTGCTACACGGCTGCAGCAGGCCGGTCACGAGTTGCGCATCTGGGGTCGCAGCTCGGCAAAGCTCACCCGCTGGCGAGATGCCGGCGCCAAGATCATGAGCTCGCCCGCTGCGCTCGCCGCCGAATGCGATTGTGTAGTGCTGTGTGTGACTGACACGGCGGCGGTCGAAGAAGTTGTGTTCGGTGTCGAAGGCGTGGCGAGGGGCGCACCGGCTGACAGCGTGCTGCTCGATCACTCCACCATTCACCCGCTCGCCACACGGCGTTATGCCACACGACTCGCTGACACCTGCGGCATGCATTGGTTGGACGCGCCAGTTAGTGGCGGTGTGCTGGGCGCAAACGAGGGTCGACTGGTGGTGATGGCGGGCGGTGACGCCGACATCCTGGCGCGCGTACGCCCGCTGCTCAGTTGTTATAGCCAGCGCGCCACCTTGATGGGTGCGAGCGGCGCCGGACAGGCGACCAAGATTGCCAATCAGATGATGATAGGTGGCAATGTTGCGGTCGCCGCTGAGGCGCTCAACTACGCCGCTAATTTCGGTGTGTCGGCCGCGCGTCTGCCCGACGCATTGGCCGGCGGCTGGGCCGACTCAGCTGTTCTGCAACATCACGCACGGCACATGGCTGCCGCCGATTACGTCAACGAAGTGAATGCCACCATCATGGTCAAGGACATCGATATCGCCTGCGATCTCGGCCGCGAAACACTGTCGCCAATGCCGATCACGGCACTTGTGCAGCAGCTATACCGACAGTTGATTGCCAACGGCGATGCCGACAAGGGCCAGAGTGGTTTGATGTGGTTGTACAAGCAGCACCCGCTGGACGATGGCCTGTGAGTCAGGCTGCTGCTTTCATTGCTCGAATGCGCGATTAAGATCGCACCTGCAAGGCTGCCAGCACCGGCGCCAATGCGTCCAGACTCGCCTCAGTACAGGGCTCGACGACCATGCTCAACGTCTCGACGCCTTGCTCACGATAGGCCAGACAGGCGTCGATCAACTGTTGGCGTGAACCACGTAATGGTTGCGCGCCGGGCAAGGGATAGTGGTCACTCAAGCACACCCCGATAGTGACGTTACGCGCCAGCGTGGCCGGATCGCGACCATGCTTCTCACAGGCCACACGCAAGCGCTGCCAGGCGGCGACATAACTCGCCACCCGGCTGTCGGAAAACGGCAGCATGCAGTTCCACTGATCGGCATATTCGGCGACCAGCCGCAGCATGCGTGGCCCGCCGCGCAATAGACCGATCATGATCGGAGGTCCGCCCGCACGCAGACTCTTGGGCAATAGACTCGCGCCCTCGGTACGATAGAACTCGCCTTGGTGAGTCAACGTCTCGCCTCGTAGGAGCGGGCGGATGATCGACAGTGCTTCCTCGAAGCGCGCGATCGGCCGTTCGAAGTCATAACCGAAGGCACGATGCTCGGTCGCAAAATCACCGGCGCCGAGGCCCACCACCAGACGACCCGCGCTGATGTCATCGACGGTGTCGATGATGCGCGCCAACAGTGCCGGATTGCGAAACGCGGTGTTGGTCACCAAGGTGCCGAGCGTCACGTCCTGCGTGCACGCGGCGAGTGCCGCCATCAAGGACCAGCATTCCCACTGTCCGGATTTGATGCCGCGATAGTCATCGGGGAATTGCACATCGACTGCCGCGTAATCGAGATACGGTTCGTTGAGGAAATGATCGCTCACCCACAACGAGCCAAATCCCGCCGCCACCGCCTGCTTGGCGAAGGCCAACAGCTCGCGGGTAGTGAGCGTCGCACCCGCGACGGCATAACTCCAGGCGGGTAATAACAATCCGGTTTTCATGGTGCGAACACGCAAGCCGAGCGGAATAACGATGTGTGAACGGCGCGCGCGGTCAGACGATGATTACCCAGCCCCGCCGCATGCTCAACGCCAAGCGAAAGTTGGCTGCTCGTAATGGGCAACCCGGGTGGCGCGCCCGCACAGACACACTTCGCGGAACTGATAGAGGATGGCGGCGGTGGGTGCCGCTATCCAACTGTCACCGACCGGCATGCGCAATACCGGTGGCCCCCCTGCGGGCAGATGTTCGAGCAAGGGCGCATCTTCGCGCAGGAATTCTGCGACCGGAATGCGATGGATGGATTCGACCTCGTCGGGATTCGGCTCAAGATGCGCTTGCGGCCCGGCCCAGATCACGATGGGGGTCATGGCAAAACCGGAGCGTGTGATGAAGTCATCGAGCCGCCCGATCACCGCCGAATGATCGAGTGTGAGCCCGACCTCTTCGCGCATTTCGCGCAGCGCAGTGTCTTCGGCGCTCTCGCCGTCGTCTATGCGCCCACCGGGCAAAGCCCATTGGCCAGCATGGTTGCGCAGCTTGGAAGAACGGCGAGTCAGGATCAGCGCGGCGCGCGACTGCCAGTGATCGTGGTTCGGCAAGCCGGACAGGTCGGCGCCAAAGCCCTCGTCTACCACCACCAGCGCGACCGCTGCGGCCTTGCCGCCCGTGTCGCCGGTCACCACGGAGAATTCCGCCAGGTGCTGGACGATGCGCGCGCGCAGGTGATGGTCGCAATTGGGCATGGGCGACAGCATACCCAGCACACAACTCAACGTCAGCACCTACCCACTTGGTCGGGATTGAAAAAGCCCGGGCCTTGGCTCAGAGTCCAGATGCCCCCCTGCCAGCCAGCGTTTCGAGTCTGCGGTGTAGGGGCAGAATTCACACTCGAACCATCGGTTCGAACTCAGCAATCGCAGGCGGTGGGCGACCAATGCGGCCGTCCGGGGAGGAGCAGGCATGGCAAATTTCGATACCCTCATCAAGGGTGGCACGGTGGTGGACGGCAGCGGCGGTGCACCCTTCATCGCCGATGTCGCCCTCAAGGACGGCATGATTGCGGCCATCGGTCGCGACCTCGGTACAGCGACCGAGACGGTCGATGCCGATGGCCTCATCGTCGCGCCGGGCTGGGTCGATATCCATACCCACTACGACGGTCAAGCGACTTGGGACCCGGTGCTGTCACAATCCCTGCGCCACGGGGTCACGACCCTCATGATGGGCAATTGCGGCGTCGGCTTCGCGCCTGCCAAGCCCGATCGTCGCGACTTTCTGATCGAACTGATGGAAGGTGTCGAAGACATCCCCGGGGTGTCGCTGCGCGCCGGCCTGCCCTGGTCCTGGGAATCCTTCCCCGAATATCTGAACGCGCTGGATGCCATGCCACGCAGCTTTGACATCGCCACGCAGCTCAGCCACGGCGCGCTGCGCGCCTATGTGATGGACAAGCGCGGCGCCGACAACGAAAGCGCCACACCTGCCGATATCCAAAAGATGGCCGCCCTGACCTTGGAGGCCATGCAGGCTGGCGCCTTCGGCTTCTCCAGCTCGCGCACCGCAGTGCATATTGCCGTTGATGGTCGCCCGGTGCCCGGCACTTACGCGGCCGATGACGAACTGATCGCCCTCGCGTGTGCGGTCAAGGCCAGCGGCCGAGGTTTGGTCGAGGTCGTACTGTCGGGTGTGGCCGGTGAGGACAGTGCCGCCCTCGATCGTGAAATGGTCATGCTGCGGCGGGTCGCGGCAGGCTCAGGCGCGCCGGTCATGTTCCTGCTGGTGCAGCAACTCGGTGACTCAGATCAATGGCGTCGTCAGCTGGCGGCCTGCGACGACGCGGCCAAGGACGGTCTCACTATCATCCCCCAGGTTTCCGGCCGGCCGATTTCCATCCTGTTCTGCTTCGAAGGCGAGCATCCGTGGAAATTCATGCCCAGCTATCAGGCCATCGCCGAGCTGCCGTTTGCCGAGCGCTACGCGCGCCTGCGCGAGCCCGCCTTCCGCGCGCAGTTGTTGAGCGAGCAGGATCCCAACGAACAAGGGTTCTCGATGCTGTACAAAAACCCGGCGCTGTGGGACTACACCTACCCGGCCGGCAGCCCGATCAACTACACGCCGGACCCGGACAACAGCATCGCCAAGATCGCCGCCCGCGAAGGCCGCTCGCCGTGGGCCGTGGCCTACGACCTGCTGTTGGAAGACAACGGCCAGTCCATTCTCATGTATGCGCTGACCGGTTATGCCGATGGCAATACCGATGCCGTGCGCGAAATGGTCACCCACCCGCGCAGCGTACTCGGCCTGTCCGATGCCGGCGCCCATGTGCGCTTGATCGCCGACTATGGCGTGCATACCTATATGCTCAGCCACTGGGTACGCGATCACGCGGCCGACGATCCAAAACGCCTGCCGCTGGAATACGTGATCAAGAAGTTGACCGGTGATAACGCCGACCTTTATGGCTTCCATGATCGCGGGCGGCTGGCGGTGGGCTTGCGCGCCGACATTAATCTGATCGATCTGCCTAGTCTTGCCGCTGGCCGGCCGCATATGGTCTATGACTTGCCGGCCGCCCAGGCGCGTCTCGACCAGTCGGTGCAGGGTTATGTCGCGACTTATGTGAAGGGCACGGTGGTGCAACGTAACGGCGAAGACACCGGTGCGCGGCCGGGGCGCTTGGTACGCAGCAGCTGAGCTTGTGGCGCAGCGTATTCAACCACAGCCACCATGACCGCCAGCAATAGCGAAACCGTCCGCCGCTTCTGTCAGAGTCTCGTCGCGGGCGACATGGCGCTGGCCGCCTGTCATCTCAGCAACGATGTCTACTACCAGAACATGCCTTGGGAACCGATGCGCGGCGCACGCGCCGTGCAGGAATTCCTGCAACCCTTCGTCGATGGCAGCCATTGCTCACTCACTTCGCTGGAAATCCACCACCAGGTGGCGGATGGCGACACCGTCATGAATGCCCGCACCGAAGTCTGGGAGCGACGTAATCTGCGCGTGGTATTGCCAGTGGCCGGTGTCTTCGTGCTGCGCGAAGGCTTGATCGTGCGCTGGTGCGATTACTGGGATCTCGCTACCTTCAAGCCCATGCTCGACGCCATCAGCAAATAGCTAATGACCCTGCGGTGTCGGCTACACCGCCATCGACGTCGCGCGTCGTTACATCATCCAGCGCGTCATCATCGCGCGTGAACTATTGAGGGAAGTCGCGTGAATTTCGACCTGCCAGACGAACTGCAGGCCTACCTGGCCGAACTCGATCACTTCATCGAACGCGAGATCAAACCGCTCGAAGCGCAAGACGACAATATGCGCTTCTTCGATCATCGCCGCGAACATGCCCGCACCGACTGGGATCGCGACGGCGTACCACGTCACGACTGGGAAGCGCTGCTGGCCGAGGCACGGCGACGCGCCGATGCCGCCGGCCACTATCGCTACGCCTTCCCCAAACAATTCGGCGGTCGCGATGGTAACAATCTCGGCATGGCGGTGATCCGCGAACATCTGGCGGCCAAGGGCCTGGGCCTGCATTGCGATCTGCAGAACGAACACGCCATCGTCGCCAATAACATCGGGCTGCTGCTTATGCTCCACTACGGCAGCGAGGCGCAGAAGCGTGAGTGGGTCGAACCGCTCGCCAATGGCACCGGCTTCATCGCCTTCGGCATTACCGAGCCCCAACATGGCTCCGATGCCACCCACATGGAAACCACCGCCGTGCGCACCGCCACGGGCTGGCGCATCAACGGCGAGAAGACCTGGAACACCGGCATCCATAGCGCGCCCTGCGACATGATATTCGCGCGTACCGCCGGCCATGCTGGCGATGGCGAAGGTATCACTGCCTTCCTGGTGCCGACCGCTACGAAAGGTTTCAAGGTCGAAGAGATGTTGTGGACCTTCAACATGCCGACCGATCACGGTCGCATCAGTCTCACCGATGTCGACGTGCCGGACTCCGCCATCCTTGGTAAAGAAGGTCGTGGTCTACAAATAGTGCAGCACTTCTTCAACGAGAACCGCATCCGCCAGGCGGCTTCGAGTCTCGGCGCCGCGCAGTTCTGCGTGAACGAATCCGTGGCCTATGCGCTGGAG
>JANMJF010000252.1:0-1814 GCA_031371245.1 Pseudomonadota bacterium
CGACACGCGCTGCATTACCACCATCGACGACGCGCTGACCGCACAGGCCTTCATCACCACCGATCTGGACGATAACCAGATTTCGGCTTTCCATCCCGGCGCGATGAATTTCTCCGCTAACAACGCCGTCGCTGATGCCGGTCCTGTAGCGCTCGGCATTATCGCGCCCGACGGTCGCGACGGCATGCTCGCACACGCGCGGCAGATGCACGAGGCCGGTATTCCCTTCATCTTTGATCCCGGCCAGGGCATGCCGATGTTCGGCGGCGATGATCTGAAGGCGTTCATCGATATCGCAACCTGGGTGACGGTTAACGACTACGAGTCGGAACTGATGCAAGAGCGCACTGGACTGTCGCTGGAAGCGATCGCGGAACGCGTCGAAGCCTGCATCGTGACGCTAGGCGCGAAGGGCTCGAATATCTACACGCGCCAGGGGCGGATCGACATTCCGACCGCTACGCCGGCCAAGGTTACCGACCCCACCGGGTGTGGCGATGCCTATCGCGCGGGCCTGCTCCATGGTCTGATCAACACGCTGCCGTGGGAGACCACCGGCCGTATCGCTTCACTGCTCGGCGCGATCAAGATTGCCCACGCCGGCACGCAGAACCACCGCTTCAGCCGTGACGAATTTGCGGCGCATTACGCCGCCGAGTTTGGTCGCAAGCTCGATTGGTAAGCCTCTCACCGCCACGCCTGCTCGCGGCGTGGCGGTGAAACGCCTTCAGCGCGTCAAAGCCTGGGTGAATTCTTCGCGCGTGATGGCCGGCGCGCTGCAGCGCTCACCGCGACACAGATAGGCCGTGACGGCCACACTCGGCTGCGCGACGCGTGCGGCCAGCAAACCGGGCAGATTGGTCGCGCTGCTCGGGATCACCTGGCAGCGCGTCAATGGCCCGGCGTGTTGATCCACGAGTTTGCGCCAGGCCGTGAGTTCTAGCGCATCGTCACCGCGCAGAATGACGTATCCCACCGCTGACGCCGCACGATGATTCGCGAGTAATGCACTGGCATGGCCCTGTGGCCAACGTTGCGCGGCCTGGGTGGCGGCAGCGAGCGTGCGTTGCGCGGCGTCTCGATAGCGCAGCTCGCCGATCAGATGGGACAACTCCAGCAGCGCTTCGGCCGCCAGCACATTGCCCGACGGCAGCGCGTCGTCGCTGAAGGTCCGCACCCGCACCAGCAAGTGTTCGTGGCTGCGGCCTGTGAAATAGAAACCACCGCGTTCGCGGTCTTCGAATTCCGCCAGCAGCACCTCGGCCAGCGCAATAGCGAAATCCAGGTCGGCGTGGCGCCAGCGACACGCCAGCAATTCCAATACCGCACACAGCAGGAAGGCGTAGTCATCGAGATAGGCGGCCAGACTGGCTACGCCCTGGCGGCTGGTCGCGAGCAGACGGCCATCGCGCCAGTGATGCGTAACTAGAAAATCGAGGGCGCGGCTGGCCGCCGCGACGTCATTGGGCCGCGCGAGCAGGCGACCACTACGCGCGAGCGCACGAATGGTGAGCGCGTTCCAGGCCGTCAGGATCTTGTCGTCGTGGGCCGGTGCCGTGCGCTGCCCACGTGCGGCGTACAAGATTTTCAGTGCCGCCTGTTGATGCGCGGGCACGGCGGGCAACGACGCGTCGCGGGTCGGCGCCTGGCGGCGCAGATGCCAGCGTCCTTCGAAGTTCGCCGCTGCGGCGAGGCCATAGAACTGCGCGAAATCGTCGTAACCGTCGCCGAGCAGACTGGCCGCTTGCGCTTGGCTCCACACGTAATAGCTGCCTTCTTCACCGGCCGCATCAGCGTCGATGCTGGAGTGAAAG
>JANMJF010000284.1:0-2327 GCA_031371245.1 Pseudomonadota bacterium
TTCCATTGAACAGCAGCTATGCCGCTGGCTGTTGTCGACCTTTGACCGCGGGGTTTCCTCAGAAGTGGTCGTGACCCAGGAATTGATCGCCACCATGCTCGGTGTGCGCCGTGAAGGCGTGACGGATGCCGCCGGCAACCTACAGCGCGCAGGACTCATACGCTACCGTCGTGGCCACATATCCGTGCTCGAAACTGTCGGTCTCGAAGCGCGCGCCTGTGAATGTTATGGGGTGGTGAAAAGCGAAATGAAGCGGCTGTTGGTGGATTTGCGCGCCCACAAAGGACACCCTGGCGAAGTCCCGCGCGTGCCACGCAAAGCCGGCCTCGACGCCGCCATCAAAACAAAGAATTGAAAGCGACTAACGGCTTGGCATGACAGTCCGCGCAGCGCACTGTGATCAATCCTTGGGCGACGCGAACCCTTAGGACCAGGGTCCTTACAGGCCAGCGTGCGGGGCAACCGTCTAGCTAAACTTACGTCCCTATTCGGGGCGCGCATGGCGTAGCATTCTCGCTAGCGCGTAATCGAGCACCGCTGAGCAAGCATGACCGCCAAAAAAGCTGCCAAGACCCCCAAGCCGCCGGCTGACGCACCCATCCGCGCGCCGGCCGCGTTACCCGCACACGTCCCGACCGCCACGCTGCCGAACGGTTTCCCGATCGTCGGCATTGGCGCCTCCGCCGGCGGCTTGGCCGCGTTTGAGGCGTTTTTCTCCGGCATGCCCGTTGATACCGATCCCGGCATGGCCTTTGTGCTGGTCCAGCACCTGGCACCGGACCACAAGAGCATCCTCACCGATTTGGTGCGGCGCTATACCCGTATGCAGGTGTTCGAAGTAGAGGACGGCATGACGGTGGCGCCCAACTGCGCCTATATCATTCCGCCCAACCACGACATGGCCTTCCTGAACGGCAGTTTGCACTTGCTGGAGCCGGCGGCGCCACGCGGCCAGCGCCTGCCGATCGATTTCTTCTTTCGCTCGCTCGCTCAGGACCAGGGTGAACGGGCGATCGGCGTCGTGCTGTCGGGCACCGGCAGCGACGGTACCCTGGGTGTGCGCGCGATCAAGGGCGCGGGCGGCATGGTCATGGTGCAGAACCCCGAGTCGACCGAGTTCGACGGCATGCCGCGCAACGCCATCGCCACCGGGCTGGTGGATTACGAATTGCCACCAGCCGAGATGCCCGCCCAGCTCATGGCCTATGCCACGCACGCTTTCGGTCATTCCCGTCAGTCGGCGACAGTCGAGTCACCCAAGACCGAGAACGCGCTGAAAAAAATCTTTGTGGTGCTGCGCGCGCAGACCGGCCACGATTTTTCGCAGTACAAGCCCAGCACCATCAACCGTCGCATCGAACGCCGCATGGCAGTTCACCAAATCGACGCAATCGATAGCTATGTGAAGTATCTACAGCAAACCCCCGCCGAAGTAGAGGCACTGTTTCGCGATCTATTGATCGGGGTGACCAATTTTTTCCGCGACCCCGAGGCCTTTAAGGTGCTTGAGGAACAGGTCATCCGCAGGCTTTTTGACGACAAGCCGGCAGGCTCGGTGGTGCGCGTGTGGTCGACCGCTTGTTCCACCGGCGAGGAGGCCTACTCGATTGCCATCCTGCTGCAGGAGCGCATGGACGCGCTCAAACAGAACTACACGGTGCAGTTGTTTGCCACCGACATCGATAGCCGCGCGATCGCGACAGCGCGGGCGGGTCTGTATTCGGTCAACATTGCGGCCGACGTCTCGGCGGAACGGCTGGCGCGCTTTTTTACCGCCGAGTCCGAGGGCAGCTACTACCGCGTGCACAAACGCATCCGCGATATGCTGATTTTTTCCGAGCAGGACGTGTTGAAAGACCCACCCTTCTCCCGGCTGGACCTGATCAGCTGCCGCAATCTCCTGATCTATCTCGGTGCGGAACTCCAGAAGAAGCTCATTCCGCTGTTCCACTATGCGTTGAAGCCAGGCGGCATTCTGTTCCTGGGCACCTCCGAAAGCGTGAGTGAGTTTGTCGAGTTGTTTGCGGCGCTGGAGCGCAAATCAAAGCTGTATCAGCGCAGGGGCGATTTTTACGGCGGGCAGCGGACGCCGCTAGCGAGCTTTCTGCAGCCCATCACGGCGCCCAATCCAGCGCTCGCGCGGGGCGCCAAAAAGCTTGCATTATCGGCCAGACTGCCGCTGCGCGAACTGACCGAACAGACCCTCCTGCAACACATTGCCCCGAACAGCGCGCTGGTCAATGGTCAAGGCGATATTCTTTATTTGCACGGCCGCACCGGCATGTATCTGGAGCCGACGCCGGGCGAGGCGGGCATCAACAACGTTC
>JANMJF010000303.1:0-5323 GCA_031371245.1 Pseudomonadota bacterium
GCGTCTCGCTCGCCGGCAACGATGGTGCGCAGGATCTTCTGGCCGCTCTCGCCGACGACATCGGACAGGACGTTGGTGAGCTGGATGTTCATCTGGGTCAGCGCCTTTTGCATGTGCTGTACATGCCGAGCCTGGCTCTTAAGGAGCATGCCGCGCTGGCGCCACAGCGCGCGCAGCACACACACCTGCTCAGCCGGACGAAACGCGCCGCTGAGCAGGCCATAGGTCATGAGCTGTTGCAGCCACTGGCAATTGATCCTGCCCGCCTTCAGCGGACATCTGGTTAAGCGACTTGTTGTGCCTCAAACGCTTCTGGGCTGAGGTAGCCGTTGGCGCTATGTCGGCGAGTTCGATTGTAATCTACCTCGATATATTCGAAGACAGTCTCTCTCATGAGCTGCCGGGTTGGGAAGCGTTCACTATGGATCGCTTCAACTTTCAGCGTATGAAAGAAGCTCTCGGCGCAAGCGTTGTCGTAGCAGTTGCCGGTGCCGCTCATACTGCATAGCAAGCCGTGCCGGTCGAGCAAGGCCTGGTAGACGGCAGAGCAGTACTGGCTGCCACGATCTGAATGCACGATAACGCCACGCGGCTTATGGCAGCGCCACAGCGCCATCTGGAGCGCGTCGCACACCAACTGCGCGGTCATGCGCTCTGACATCGCCCAGCCCACCACTCGGCGTGAGTAGAGATCGATGACAGTGGCCAGATAAAGCCAGCCTTCATCGGTCCACAAGTAGGTCATATCTGTGACCCACTTCTGGCACCGCGCGGCGGCCGTGAAATCCTGCTTCAGCAAGTTGGGCGCCACCGGTAGCGAATGCTCTGAGTTCGTAGTGGCTTTGAACTTCTTGGCTGCCTTGGCCCGAAGTCCCTGACGACGTTGGCTATTAGCGACGGTCTTACGGTCGAACACTTCACCCGCATCGGCGAGATCTAAGGTCAGTCTGGGTGATCCCGAACGGCCTTTTCCCGCTATGAAAGCGGCTTTGACCACTTCATCAAGATGGTCCCTGCGTTGCGCCTGTGCTGACGACTTGTTCAGCCGTTGGAGCCACGCATAGAAGCCGCTGCGTGAAGCTTCCAACGCCCGGCTCATCGTCGTAACCTTAAACTCGGTGGTATGAGCGGCCATAAATACGTACTTCACTTCTGGTTCTTCGCGAAGTACGTGGCGGCTTTTTTTACGATGGCCAGCTCCTCGGCTTGCTCAGCCACTTGCCGCTTCAGGCGCGCAATCTCCGTTGCTTGCGATTGCTCGACCTCGCTTTGTGAGCGACGTAGCGTCGCCTTCTGCCGCCAATCGTAAAGCTGGGAGTCGTGAAGCCCTAAATCGACTGCGGCCCGCGCTACACCCACCTTCTCGGCCAAGCCCAATACCTCTGCGTTGAACGACTGGGAATGTACGGTTCGCGTCTTCTTCTTGCTCTGTGTTCGTGTTGTCATGATCCACCTCTGTTGCGTACCTTACTCGCTTAACAGGGTGTCCACTGACGGCGCGCAGGATCAGTGGACTGGTTCCAGCAACTCACGGACTTTCGCGAGACCGGCTACGAAGAAGCGCGTGCCCAACAAGGTTGAGGGTGGAACACTCCGTTCCCTGGTTAACTGCGCGAGCTATGGGATCGGCGAGCTAGAAATGGTTTCAATTCTGGAGCGCCGCGAACGAGCAAAATCCGCAGGGGATCTGCCTGACCGGATCAAGACCAGCGTAGTGACGGGCTATGTACGGCGAATACATCGATCTCTCGAAAATGCCGACGCGCTGCTCCAGGTAGCCTCCGAGATGTCCCTACTTGCACCTCTTTACCCTCAAGATGTCAAAAGACGGCTCGTGAACTCTCTGGACGATAGTCCCGGGAACTCAGACGTTGCCGGACGGCTTTGGAAGGGCTAATGGTGCCGGCTGCAGGAATCGTATTTTATAGCGACTATTGCAAAACCCAGTTTTCAACCACGAGGGCCGGGACGCGCGCGAAAGCCTGATCGTGCGTCACCAGAATGGCGTCCGCTGCAAGCGCATGCGCGGCGATAAGTGTGTCCAGATTGCCGAGCGGCGTACCACTTGATTCCAGCGCTGCACGAAGGATGCCGTATCGCGTCGCCGCTGCGGTGTCCCATGACAACACATCAATACGCATTAGAAACTCCCGCACTGCCGTTTGCAGATTGGTAGCGCCTGGCTTTCGCGCTAAGCCATAGAGCAACTCACCTTGGGTGATGGAGGATACACATAGCTGCGCCATCGGAATCTCGATCAGACGTGCGGTTAGAGCCGCGCTCGGCCCACGGATGATATAGCTCGCCATATTGGTATCGAGCATATAGCGCTGTACCGTCATTTAGGCTCGGGCCGCTGCTGGGTTGGCCCATCGCGGCGGTCGGTCATAAAATCTTGCGGCACATCGAGGCGCTTGATGAGTTCAAAGAATTCATCCCAGCCACCCGGGCGACGCGAGATCACGACATCACCGCTCACCGGGTCACGGCGAATGTAGACCTCCGTTTCGTCGAAACGAAATTCGGCCGGCAGGCGGACGGCCTGGCTGCGACCATTCATAAATAGCTTTGCGATATGGACCATGGCACTCTCCATTGATATACCACGATATATACCATATTTAATCGATACATCAAGACCTATTACGTGGCTTCCTCTGATAGGTTGGATAGTCCTAATCCTCCCGCGCCAACAGACAACTTCTTTGGCCGCGGTCTCTGCGCAGGTCTCGGCCTAACTCGCTGCCATTTTTTGCCACAATTTCGCCACAGTGCGAACGCAAACCAATGTGATCGAGCGTGATGCAAGGCGCGCATAGCGCATCGTTACTCGAATATCCGCATGCCTGAGCAACTCAGCAACGGCCCTGATGGATACGCCTGCCTGCACCAGCCACGCCGCACAACAGTGGCGCACATCATGGGTCCGGAAATCCTTGATGCTAGCGACCTCCTCGAGCGCTTGGGTCCGAGCCGATGGGTAATTTCGGCAAGTGTCTTCGTTTCAGCGTCGGATAGTAAGAAACGGCCCTTGATCTGCGCCGTAAGGATCCGGTTCTCGGTGGCGAGGTATTCGTTGCGCAGAAGCAGCTCCTGGTCGAAGCTACCCGTGATGTAGCTCAAGATCCGAACTCACGCCATCAGCTTCCTCCCCGTCTATCAGCGTTGCCGAATTGGCGTCGGGACTCGACGGGTAAGTGGCCATCGAACAAAGATTCGGCAGAACACCGCGCCAAGCGTATACCGCGATGCTTCAACAGGTTGGAGTTGTTTGACTACACGGGCTTGGGCGGGCGCCATCGTTGATCGACAATCTGGAGGCGCGGCTCTTGGCGGTGATCAACTAACGCAGGTAGTCACTTGCTCAGGCGCACGGCTGCTACCACATTCCGCGACACAATCTCGAGCTTGGCAAGGCGCTGGCGACAATGGCCCACGCAACACGTGGGTAAGGAGAGCAGACAGATGACACTGGAAGATCGGGTTGCGTGGCTGGAAAATGTACGCGAGATTGAGCAACTGAAGTATCGCTATGCTCGCTGCTGCGACGGCGGCTACGACCTCGAGGGGTTCCGCGCCATCTTCTTGCCCGACGGCACGTGGGCGGCTAATGGCTATGGCGAATTTCATGGCCATCAAGCGATCTGTGATTTTTTTCAGGAGCTGTCGCAATCGGTAGTCAACGTATTGCACTACGTGACCTCACCCCATATCACAATCGCCGAAGATGGACGGAAAGCAACCGGGACGTTCTATCTGCACTGCTTATCGCGCGTCTGCCGGAAAACGGATCGGTCGTTGATTGATTTCTTCGTTCAGATGGGCGTCTACACCGACACGTTCATCAAGACTGAGGCTGGATGGCGCTTCGCGGCCATCAACGTCGACGTCACGCACACTAACCGGCTTGATACACAATCGCAGACACCCACTACGTAGGAGTCGTGCTTATGGATTAGCACACCATAATCGTTGCGCGACATGGCGCCGTCGTGCGTGGCTGGTGCCGTTGCAGTACGGCGTCTTAAGCCGGTAACGGACCTTGCCGAGCCCGTCCTCGAACGGGTGATCCGCGACATCCTTGCGGTCACCAATTTCGATCAGCTGCTCATCCTCGAGTAACCTTCTGGCCCGGCCGCGCGATGTTTGCGCACTTAGGGCCTCGTTCAAGGCGAACCGGCCGCCGCGACTTCGACGCGGCAGACTTCAACCCGCGCAAGCTGCTTGCCGGAGCCAAGATCCGCCAACTCGCCTTCGAAGGTCAACGCGAACAGCGTGCGGCCATCTGCACCGCCAAGATTACATGCCACAGCGAGCTTGCCCGGCGTCTCGATGATGTCACCGATACTGCCGTCGGGCAGCACCCGCAGGAACTCACGGGTGGTAAAGGATGCGATCCACACCGCACCGTCAGCATCGAGGCAAATGCCGTCGGGAGTACGTTCACCGAGATGAGCCCACACGCGGCGGTTAGAAAGCGTGCCATCGCTGGCGCGGTTGAAAGCCGTGAGTTTATGACCGAAGGTTTCGGCGATGATCAGCGTTCGGCCATCGCCGGTGATAACCGCGCCGTTAGGGAACTCAAGTCCGCTAGCCACCACTTTGCACTGCCGCTCGGGTGTGACCATGATCAGGTCGGCGGGCCGGGCCGCTTCACCGGCCAGCAGGTCGTAGCCCAAATTGCCGACGTAGATGTTACCGTCGGCATCACAGACACAGTCGTTAATTTCGTTTGGGATCATCGTCGACAAATCGACATATTCGCTCAGCTTACCGCCCGCTTCCACCAACATGAGTTTGCGGTCTTGCATCGAGACGATGACAAGCCGACCGTCCGGTAGAAAACTTATCCCTGAGGGATGCCGTGGGAAGCTCGCGACCTTGGTGCGTTTGCCCGCCTCACTCAAGGTGTAGACGCTCTCACCGTACATGTCGGACAGCCATAGCTGGTTGTCGTGCCAGCGTGGCCCTTCGAGAAACACGAATCCGTCGGCTAGCGTTTCCAGTTTGTATTTCGCCATGGTTCCCCCAGTAATTTGATTGTTGATACCTGCCGGGTGATATTAAAAAGTCGGAGGCGGTGACGCCACCGGTAGTAGCTGTTGGCGCCTATCTGGGTCACCGTTAGGCCGGCACGGCCGCTCGCTCCGAGTCGGCACCAACATGATCGTCTCCATGGGCACTTAGGACCCTGGTCAAAATTATCTCTACATTCGGCTGTTCCTGAGCGGCTGCCGCTGCGTTGCTATTCTTGGCAATAGCCCCGCTATTGCCCGCGAATCGCGCCCGGCAAGCAACCACTCAGCAACACCCTCGGTGTTGA
>JANMJF010000323.1:0-4637 GCA_031371245.1 Pseudomonadota bacterium
CCTAGTGACCGTCACCAGAATCGGCAAACAGAAGCACTACCAAGCTAATCCATCCTCCCCGGTGTTCGCGGAGCTTCGCAGCTTGGTGATCAAAACCGTCGCGATGGTTGATCCTCTCCGTCACGCACTTGATCCCTTGGCGAAACAGATTAGCCTTGCGTTGGTTTATGGTTCAGTCGCCGAGGACACCGACACTGCCGCCAGCGATATCGATCTGCTCGTTGTCGCGGATGAGCTGACTCTGGAAGGCCTTTACGCAGCACTCGCCACCGTCGAACCAACGCTGGGGCGCAAGATCAACCCGACCTTGTACACCCGACTGGAATTCGCAAACAGAAAGTCATCCGGTAATGCATTCCTGACCCGAGTGCTCGTGGGTGATCATTTGGTCTTGATAGGGAATGTCGATGAGCCACCCTCAACTCGATAATCTCGTTCGGGCCAAACATCTCAAAGCCGAGCCGCCAGCGGAATCGGAATTGCTCGGGCTGGTGCGCTCAGGTAAACGCCGCCTGGACGATGCGAGTCTCGCGAGACTGAGCTTGGAGAGCCGTTTCGACCTTACCTACAACGCAGCCCATGCCCTCTCACTGGTAGCTTTGCGCTTCTGGGGATATAGGTCTGAATCGCACTACGTAGTGTTCCAATGCTTGCCGCACACCCTCGACCTGCCGCCCGAGCAATAGCGTGTGCTCGACCAGGCCTATCGCAAAAGGAATCTTGCTGAATATGAAGGTGCGACCGATATCGACGAACGACTGGTCGCTGCGATGTTGCGTGTGGCCCGCGAGGTCGCGAAGCGCCTGGATGCATTGTTAGCGCCATAGCGTGTTCTGTGCGTGAGTTTCAGCTGCGGCTTCGTCGACGCAGGAGCGGCTTGCCCTGGTAGCAGGACACATGGGTGACATGTCTGCCGCGCATGGCCTCCACTACTGACATCGCAATCCGGCTCAGCATCACCAGTCGCTCGTCGCCGTCCCGGCTGCCGGTGTTGACGGCGAACGAGACCATCTGCGCCAAGTGATCGCGCAAGCGCTGGAAGCGCTCCGTCCACGTCCCGCCGCGCGTCTGCATAGGGCTGTAAGACGCCCCGGTGGATGCGCTCCAGCGACAGCTACCATATCCACGGCATCAACTGCTTCTCCAGCGCGATATCAAAGCTAGGACCCGTGTTAATCCGATGACGTCGTCGAGAGAATAACCTTGAGCGCAGAGCGCAGCGCGTTGAAGGCAATGTTTGCATCCCACACGGCGTCGAGGTGTCGCCAAGCGACATAGCCGTCTGGCCGCACGAGTAGCGCGCCGGCTTCCGCTATCTCCCGACAGCGGGCCCAACCGCAGTACAAGTCCTGCGCGTCAGCAGACCCGATAACGACCGTCCTCAGGAACGGCTGCGCCAAGCGTTCTGCCGCATCTATCCAGGCGATACCCGACAATCCGGTCACGAGCGACATGCGGCCACGGCCGACCACGTCCAGTGTCGAAATGCGCCGGCCACTACGATCGACGAGCCAGACGTGGGGCAGCTTCGCGCCGGGTCGTGTGGTTGCTTGCAGATAGAGGTCGCGGTCTCGCCGCCATTCCTCTGGCGCTGCATTCGCTTCGGCTAAGACCGCCGCAGATACATAGCGCTGATTCATCTCGACACCCTGCGCGTTGAACTCAGTGTTCTTAAGTTCCAAGGCCTTTGCCAGATCTGCGCGAATGGCGGCGCCCTCAGGGCCGGGATCACGCAGCCGTTTGAGCCCGGCAAGCACGGGGTCTTCATCACCAACGACGCGGAAGCACCGATTGAGTGGGGCGTATTCGAGGCGCGATTGGTTCGCTCGCATAACGACCTGTTTGCCCACCGGCGCACGTTCGAGAGTGTAGGACTCCAGTAGCTGCGGCCCGGCATCACCTCGGATCACAAATGCCAGCTTCCAGGCCAGGTTGAATGCGTCCTGGATGCAGGTGTTCGAACCCAGTCCACTCGACGGCGGATGCCGATGCACGGCGTCGCCACCGCACAAGACTCGGCCGACAGAGTAGGTTGTCGCATAGGCTTGATTGACGTACCAGACCGAGGTCGAGCGTATCGAGATCTCCAGATCAGGGTCGCCCACCATGACACGGATCTTGGCGCTGACGGATGCAGCAGACATATCCGGATCGCCCTTGGCCAGATCGAATCCCCAGCCCGAGATCCATTGATGCCACGGCTTGATGGCTCGCAACAGGCCCATGCCGATTTCACCGAACAGGGCGCCTGAAGTGACGATCCAGTACAGAATGCTGGGACGATGCTCGACATAGCGGGCCAGGTCGGCGTCGAAGAGCGTGTACACGGTGCCCGCGCGCGCGTGCTCGCCTTCGATTTTCAGTCCGAGCTGCTGGACGATAGTCGAACGTGCGCCGTCGGCGCCGACCAGGTACTTGGCCCTGAGTTCGAATTGCCGCGTCGAGACGCGGTCGCGCAGGACTACCGTCACACCGCCATCGTCCTGTCGATGTGACAGGTACTCGGTGTTGAACAGCAGGCGCGCACCGCGCTCGGCCGCAGACGTCAGCAGCACCGGCTCCATGGCGGTCTGCGGAATGTCCATCATCGGACAGGGACTGCCTTGCAGATAGTCACCAAGACGCTCATCGCCCGTGCCCCAGGTGCGCAGTCGCGCAATCTCTTCGCCGGCAAAGCTGGTGGTGAAGAGCGTGTCACCCATCATGTCCCACGGCGTCGCGTATTTGGCGACTTGCGCCTCGACGCCGAGATCCCTAAGCACTTCCATGGTCCGTTGATTAGTGATGTGCGCGCGTGGGGTGTTGGCTGTCCAGTTGTAATAGGTCGCCACCGTGACCTGCACACCATAGGTGGCCAATGCCAACGCGGCGGTGGCCCCTGTCGGGCCGCTACCAATCACGACGACGTCGGTATCAAATTCCTTTGCACTCATGGCTTTTCTCTTTATATCCCAACAGGTAGCTGCCCGCCGCGAAACCGACATTGAACGCGCCGTTGTAAGCCGCCATGGCCTTGCCGCGCTCGCTTGTCAGCGCGAAATCGACCGCCACCGCGTTCAGGGCGGGAAAGAATATGCCATGGGCAATCCCGAGCGGGCCGCCGGTCAGCAGCAGGCCCAGTGTCGGCAACCAGATCAGTGACAAGGGCGCGGCAACATAGATCAAGAGCGTGGCCTGCGCCACACGCATGCGGCCGAGGCGATCAGCGATATCGACGATGCCGGCATCACTAACAAGACCGGATACACGTAGACAGTCGTACCTTGACGCGATCGAACAAAGTGTTTGCAAACGAGGAGGAGTCCATACACGAAGGTCGTTCCCCCCGATCGCTCCTTCGCGTCATCGCTCAGCGTCACAGTTTCGCCCTCGATTTCGCCATAGAGCGCGTTTGTGCTACCTATACCTACTGAAGGCTTCGATACGCCGGATCTACAAGAGGCACGCGAGCTTTTATCGCGTCCTGCGTAGGTTGGGTTATCGGCTTCGCTGCGTAACCCAACGGCCGGCTGACCATACACCTTCTGTCGTATGACATACGGTGCCGGCGCTTTAACTATTTGAACTGCAGGCGCGCAGCGGCTGCACCAAATCCCAGCACTAGTGCTTCCATAATTTGACGGCACGCGATTTTCGGATGGCCTGGTCACGTGTAGCCATCGGCAAGCCGTGCGCTCGCGCCGTGGCAACGATCAATCGATCTGTGGGATCACCATGGAACGTCGCTGGGAGTGCATCCAGTGCAACAATTACGTCGCGATCAAGTGCTAGCACTGAAACGACGCCAGCGTCTGTGGCGCGCGCCAGCCAGGCAGCAAATGGCAATGGCAACTGAAGGCGCCGTTTAGAATGCAGCAATTGCGCCTCCCACATGCTGATCGCTGCGAGACCAAGCGCGCCCGCTTTCGCTTCGTTATCCAGTGCCGTACGTTCAGCGCGAGTGATGGGGGAATCTGGAGTGAGCCACCAGATCCAGAAATGGGTGTCCAGCAACAGCGTCAACGCAAGGCCTCAAAATCCTTAGCAAGCACCGCTGATTCGTGGGGCTTGGCGATCAAGCGACCGCCCATGGCGCGCAATTGCTCCCAGGGGGGCAAGTTTCTATCTGCAGATGCGGCGAGCGAAGGAGAAATTCGCGCCACAACCTTGCCGCGCCGCGTAATTGAGACGGGCTGCCCAGTTTTCTCGACGCGACGAATGACCTCTAAGCAGGTGTTCTTGAACTCCGTCACTGAAATGGCCATGTCGGTATTCTAAGTGGCCACTTAGCGCTGGACAAGCAGCATTCGTCGAGCGGGTTCGCATTGGGCGGCCGCAGCCGTTTGAGCCCGGCAAGCACTGGGTCTTCATCGCCGACGACGCGGAAGCACCGATTGAGCGCGGCGTATTCGAGGCGCGATTGGTTCGATCGCATAACGACCTGCTTGCCCACCGACGCACGTTCGAGAGAGTAGGTTGTCGCATAGGCTTGATTGACGTACCAGACCGAGGTCGAGCGTATCGAGATCTTCAGATCAGGGTCGCCGACCATGACGCGGATCTTGGCGCTGACGGATGCAGGAGACATATCCGCATGCCCTTGGCCAGATCGTATCCCCAGCCCGAGATCCATTGATGCCACGGCTTGATGGCTCGCA
>JANMJF010000326.1:0-3137 GCA_031371245.1 Pseudomonadota bacterium
CCACCGGCCGAGCGATTGCCGAATACCTCAAATCCGAGCGCCCGCGAACCAATAACCGGGCGGTATTCGTACGCCATATCGCGCCGCGCGATCAACCGATCACAGCGGATTTGGTGGGTAAATTGATCTGCCGCGCGTACGCTCGGGCCAAGTTACCCTACACGCGGGCACGTCTATTGCGCCACACCATGGCGAGCCGTTTACTGGCAAGCGGCAGTTCGCTTAAAGACGTGGCCGATGTGCTGCGTCATCGCTCGTTGAACACGACGCTCATTTACGCCAAGCTTGATAGCGGCAATCTATCGGCAGTCGCGTTGCCGTGGCCAGGGAGCGCCTCATGAACGCCGGGCCCAGTATGCAAACGCGGGTACGCGACTTCTTGGCAGAACGCCGCCGCCTGGGTTTCGAGCTCACCAATATGGGCCGTGGTCTGCGCGAGTTTGCCCGCTATATCGACGCACAGGGCTGGTGCAAGCCGCTCACGGTCGAGATCATGGCCGAGTGGGCACGCCGCGACAAGCACCACAGCAACGCCCCTATTACGTGGGCGCGCCGATTGAAGATGCTGCGCCCGTTTGCCTGGTACTTGCAGCAATTTGAACCGCGCACCGAAGTGCCCGATGAGTCGATCTTCGGTTCGGTCGATCAGCGCCTTGCCCCGCACATCTACAGCGAAGCTGAGATCGTCGATCTATTGGGTGCGGCGCGTCGGCTGCGTCCGGACTTGCGCGGTGCGGGTTATGAGGCACTATTTGGCCTGCTTGCTTCCACGGGTCTGCGCGTTTCCGAAGCGATCCATTTGTGCGACGACGACGTTGATCTGCGTGTCGGCATGCTCACCGTGCGCCGCACCCAATTCGCCAAGTCGCGTCAGGTGCCGTTACACCCGACTACGATCAAGGCGTTGTCACGCTATCGCCGCTTGCGCAGTGTGTATGTCGAGCGCGGCCGATGCACCGTTCTTCGTCGGCACGCGAGGCAAGCGTCTGGGGCATGCCCTTGGCCTCCATCAAATCGGGCGGGTCTTCGCGACGTTGCGGGATCAGTTGGGCTGGGTCAATCGTGGCGCTCATCACGCACCGCGCGTGCATGACTTGCGCCATACGTTCGTTGTTCGGCGTGTGATGCTTTGGCATCAGCAAGGTATCAACGTCGATCAGGCGATGTTGTCGTTATCGACTTACGTCGGTCACGCGATGGTGACGAACACATATTGGTACCTCTGCGCTGTGCCGGAGTTGATCGCGGTGGCGGCGAGCAAGTTTGAATCCTACCGGCAGACGGCGGAGGTGCACCATGCGTGAAACCGTCTCTCCTCGGCCGATTTCATTCGCCGCACTGCTTCAGCAGTTCTTTACCGAGTATCTGGTGGCACAGCGGGCCGTAAGTCCGCGCACGGTGGCCTGTTACCGAGATGCGCTGATGTTGTTCTTAAACTTTGCACAAAAGTGCTTGCATAAAGCGCCCACGCAACTGCAATTGACCGACATTGAGCCGACCTTGATCCTTGCGTTCTTGGATGATCTGGAACAGCAACGCCATAATGCCGTGCGCAGCCGCAATCTTCGGCTGACGGCATTGCGGGCGTTTCTGAAGTTTGCGGCACGTCGCGATGTCTCGTCGTTATATGTTATCGAGCGCGCTTTGGCCGTGCCGATGAAGCGCTTCGATCGTCCGATGCTGGGTTCCCTGTCGCGCGAGGAGATGCTGGCAATCATTGGCGAGCCGGGCGATAGCTGGACTTCGCGGCGCGATCACTTGCTGTTTGCGATGCTCTACAACACCGGGGCTCGCGTCTCGGAGATGATTGGTGTGCGCGTTGCCGATGTTGTACTGGATACCTCGCCCTGCGTGCACTTGCATGGAAAGGGACGCAAACAGCGTGCGGTACCGCTGTGGAAGTCGACCGCACAGGCTATCCGCGCCTGGTAGCGCACCACCTGGCGGACGACTCAGAGGCCGCGCTATTGCCCAACCGTGACGGCAAGATGATGTCGCGCTCGAATGTTAAGCAACGCCTGCAACTCGCTGTGGCGCACGCTGCCCAGCTTCATCCCAGCTTACTCAAGCGCCGCGTGTCACCCCATATCATTCGCCATACCACGGCGATGCATTTGCTACAGTCCGGCGTGGCGTTCAGCGTCATCGCGCTGTGGCTCGGGCATGAGAGCACGACTACAACGCACCGATATATGTGGAGGCAGACCTGGCAATGAAAGAACAGGCCCTGGCACGACTTCAACCGCCAAACACGAAACGGCATCGTTACCGCCCACCCGATGCGCTCATGCGGTTTCTGCAAGCGCTATAACTATGTGCAGTTGCTCGCCGGCTCTCAAGCACCCTTGCCGAGGGGCCGGCATCCCTTCAATCTGTACAACTGCACATAGTTTCAATGTGCGCATAGGGGTCGCTATGTAAAGCTTTACATAGAGACCCACAGCGGACGATGAACCTCCCAGGGTGAACGACCGATTACGCGCGGATTGCGGTCGTTAAACGATCAGCGCCAAAATGTCTCGATATCCGGCAGATTACTTTGTTCAGGATCTAGCGAGAGAGCCGCAAGCGGGCGGCTCTCAAGAGCAGCCGAGAGTACAACTTATGAAAACCAAGCAGCAACTTGAAGACGATGCCAAGCTTTCCTCGATCTGCTGCACTACGCACTGGTACGATAGCAGAGCCGAAGAACAAGCGTGTGCATGGGAATTCGTTATCCTCAGATGCGGCGATCATAAGCCAAGATCTTGTGCGGCCCTGGTAATCACAGAGGAGCACTTGATCCGGAACGCGATCCTCGACCGACCAGGCGGCGAAAGTGCTGATTTCGCCCCGCGCAAGTTGCCTTGCCTGGACATCGGTGGATGGACGAGAAACCACCAGGCTGAGGATCAACCGTTCCAGTTTGAAAACCGCAGTGGTGTAGAAGGCTTCTACGAATTCGGTATGAGATACAGTTCTAGCGATCTCCGCGACGTAGCAATCTGCATAGCCACCGGATCCGGCGTATCGGTTCAGGAGTGCGTTAGCGGGTAACTTACACGAGCAGATGGCGTGCATAGGTGATAGTGTATAGCAAGTGCCAAGGCGCACGGCATTAGGCAAATATCGCCGAGCAACCATTTTGTTTCACTAGC
>JANMJF010000327.1:0-18966 GCA_031371245.1 Pseudomonadota bacterium
CCCTGCTCGTCGCAGGTGGTGACCATGCGCTTGCCATCGATGAGGCGCGTCGCCATCGGCTTCTCAGTCACCACATGGCGACCGGCGCGGGCGATCTCGATCGCGTGTTGCGGATGCAGGCCGCTGGGGGTGCACAGCACCAGCACATCGGCGGGCGAGTGTTTCAACAATTCGCTGATCGAGGTGTAACCCGGCACGCCATGCTTGGCAGCGCTGGCTTGGACAACGGCGGCATCGGTATCGCACACCGCCACCAGAGCGGCTCGCTCGCGATGGACGGCGAGGGCCTCGAAGTGACGATCGGAGATGCGGCCGCAGCCGACCACCGCAAAGCGGATGGGCCGATCATTGATGATGTACGGTGCTCGGTATTCCATGGATTTATGCTCGGCTACGCGCCCACTACGCTAGATATTGTGCCACGGGCAGCAGGTCAGGGCGACCTATCGTGGCTTTGATTCATTGCTGATAGCGCTGCCGCGCTCTCGCGCACGGTCGCAAAACCGGACGGCGGCGCGCGCCGCTGGACCACCGCCGCGAGATCGACCTCGATCAGGCGCGCGACTGCGTCGGTGGTATGCACCGCGTCCCAGAAATTGTCGTCACGGCTGGTCAGCGCCGAGACCTGTAGATAATCGAGCGTGACAAGATTTGGCAGGTCGGCCAGTAACGCGGCGCTGCGACCTTTGCATTCGGCGAGATTGGCCGCCATGTTTTCCAGATAATGACGGTGCACCGGCGGATAGAGCAGCACGATGCGGGTCGCCGCCGGCAATTGATCCAGCAGAGCACGCAGGCGCGGCAGCCAGGGATAATGCCAGGTGGGTTGCGTCAGACTCGGTTCGGTATCGTGGCCGGCGTCACGGCCAGCGCGGCCGCGATAGAGTCGTCGATGCACAGTAGGCGGATCGTAGCGGCCGAAATCACCGGTGAAATCGCGGTAACCGTCGAGCCGATACTTGGCCTCGCGCTGGCCACGCAGCAATTCCAGCATACGCACCGCGTCCTCCAGCGCCTTGTCATTGAACAGATACAGCAGATCGTTCCAGCGATCGTCGTCGTACATCCATTCAGGAAAGGCGCGAAACGTGTAATTGGCAGGGTCGGGCTTGCGGCTACACCAGCTGCCGTCGTTGCCGAGCACCACCAGGCGCGGTTGTGGATGGTGGCGCAGGAAAACTTCGAGAATGCGCGACTGCTCGTAGGGCGTGGCGGAATTCATCGCCAGATTGACCACCCGCGTGCCGAGCTTGGCATCCAGTTGTGCCGGATCGAGCAGGCGCATGGTCGACGTACCGACCACCGCGCTGTCGTATTGCGGCAGGCGCGCCAGGGCCGGATAGGCGAAGCGCTGGTTGGTCGAGACTGGCGCGCGCGCCAGCGCGGGTGAGAACGGCACGACCATATAGGGGTCGAGCAACAGGATGAAGCCATAGACCGCCAGCCCCACAATGACGACGGTCGCCAGCAGCACGCGAATGTAAGCACGCCACGGCATGTCAGAACTGGAAGTAGATGAATTCGATGCCGCGGCCCTGGCCGACGCGCAACACCGTGATCAACAGCACCAGGGCCAGCGGCACGGCCAGCAATGGACGATAAAACCCGTTCAGCCGCGACAGATTCAGATTGGTCGGACCGACGAGCGCCAACGCCGCGCCCAGCACGACCATGGACCAGCCGCCGTCATCGGCGCGACCGTGTCCGCCCTGCCCCGCCATGGCGCTGAGCATGCGCGCCGCACTCTGAAAATCATCGGCGCGGAACAACACCCAGCCGACGATCACGAACAACAGGGTCAGCGCCCAGCCCAGCAGCGCCGGCAGCGGCCGGCCATGACGCATCCACGCGCGGTTACAGCACACCGCCACGCCGTGCAGTCCGCCCCAGGCGATGAAGGTCCAGCCAGCGCCATGCCACAGGCCGCATAACAGCATGGTGAGCACGCTCGCGCCGTAGGTGCGCAGCGCGCCGCCGTGACTGCCGCCCAGCGGAATGTAGAGGTAGTCGCGCAAGAAGCGCGAGAGGGTCATATGCCACCGACGCCAGAAATCGCGAATGCTGGTGGCACGATAGGGCGCGTCGAAATTGATTGGCAGATGCAGACCAAACATACCGGCCAGGCCGAGCGCCATATCGGAATAACCCGAGAAATCGAAATAGAGCTGTAGCGAATAGGCCAGCGCCGCCTGCCAGGCAGCAACGGTGCCCGGCGCGGCCTGGGCAAAGCCGGCGTCGGCCAGCGGTGCGAGTTGGTCGGCCAGCCACACTTTCTTGATCAGTCCGAGCGCGAACAGCAGCAGTCCGCGCGCGACAAGTTCGCGATCGACGTGCTTCACCACCAGGCGCGCGAACTGCGGAATGAGTTCGTGATGGCGAATGATGGGGCCGGCTATCAGGTGCGGGAAGAAACACACGTAACACGCGAATTCCAGCAAGCCGTATTCAGCTGCCTGACCGCGTCGCAAGTCGAGTAGATAGGAGATCTGCTGAAAGGTAAAAAAACTGACGCCGAGAGGCAACACGATGGGCCACGGTGTGAAGGGCTGAGCAAACAGATCAAAGGCCGTAGCGGCGAGAAAATTGCTGTACTTGAAGACCCCCAGCACGCCGAGATTGAAGACCACGCCGACCCCGATCAGCCGCTCGCGCGCGCACTGCCGATAGGCCTGCGCCAGACTCCAGTTAACCAACCCGGTCGCGAGCAGCAACGGCAGGAAGCGCACGTCCCACCAGCTGTAGAACACCAGCGAACTGAGCAGCAGCAGCCATAGCCGTGCACGTCGCGTAGTGGTGGCGTGGTAGGCGAGCGCCGTCAGCGGCAGGAACACGAGCAAGAAGATCTGCGTGGTGAACAGCATGTCGGCGCCTATGCGCGCAGCGGTCAAAGTGCGCGCATCTTACCCCGTAAGCGCAGCGCCTGGGGCGCGCTTAGCGACTCGGATTCAACGCCCGATACAGTGGTAGGAGAAACCCATCGCTTCGAGCGTCGCGCGCTCGTAGACATTGCGCAGATCGATGACCACCGGTGCACGCAGGCTGCGCTTGACACGCGCCAGATCCATGCCGCGATAGGCATTCCACTCGGTCAGGACCACCACCGCATCGGCGCCGGCGCAGACTTCGTACATGTCGTCGCAATAGTGCACTTCGCGCGGCAGATACTGACGCGCCTCGATCATGCCCTGCGGATCGTGGGCACGGATACTGGCGCCCTTCTCCATCAAGGGTGGCAAGATAGACAACGCCGGTGCGTCGCGCATGTCGTCGGTCTCGGGCTTGAAAGTCAGGCCCAGCACACCAATGGTCTTGCCCGCTTCCGAGCCACCCAGCGCGGCGCGGATTTTTTTGATCATACGGGCTTTCTGCGCGGCGTTGACTTCGATCACCGCCTCAACGATGCGGCAGCTCGAACCATGTTCCTGAGCGATGCGCACCAGCGCCTGCGTATCCTTGGGAAAACACGAACCGCCGTAGCCCGGCCCGGGGTGCAGGAATTTTCCACCGATGCGACCGTCCATGCCCATGCCCTTGGCGACCGCGTGCACATCGGCGCCGACGGTTTCGCACAGGGTCGAGATCTCGTTGATAAAACTGATCTTGGTGGCGAGGAAGGCATTGGCCGCGTATTTGATCAGTTCCGCGCTTTCGAGATTGGTGACCAGGATCGGCGTCTCGCGCAGATTGAGCGGGCGATAAAGTTCACGCAGCAACTTCTCGGCGCGCTCACTCTCGACACCGATCACCACTCTGTCGGGCCGCATGAAATCGGCGATGGCCGCACCTTCACGCAGGAATTCAGGATTGGAAGCGACGTCGAAATCCGCACTCGCATTGGTCTCGCGCATGATGCGTGAAACATTGCGCGCGGTGCCGACCGGCACCGTCGACTTGTCGACGATGACGGTATAGCCGTCCAGGTGACTCGCTATCTGGCGTGCCGCCGCGTAGACATAAGTGAGATCGGCAAAGCCGTCACCGCGCCGGCTCGGCGTGCCGACCGCGATAAAGATCAGATCGGCACCGGCCACCGCCGGACCGATATCGGTGGTGAACTTGAGCCGTCCGGTGGCGACATTGTTCGCCACCAAGGCGGCAAGGCCGGGCTCATAGATGGGCATCTGGCCAGCGTGCAATTTGGCAATCTTGCCCGCATCGACATCGACACAGGTGACGTCGGCGCCAAATTCGGCAAAGCAGGTGCCGGACACCAGGCCGACATAGCCCGTGCCTATCATCACGACATGCATGGGCTCACAGCCTCCAGAGCGTTACGCCAGCGGGCACCTGGTCGCGATCGAGCTTGCCCTTGACGTCGATGACCGCGCCGCAGCCGCCTTCGAGACGGGCGGTCACGGACGCCCAAGCATCTTCTAGATAATGATGATGGGGCACGGCAAAGATCACCACACGTGCGGGTGCGAGCTGGTCCATGGCCATGAGTTCGACGCCGTATTCGTGTTGCGCTTCGGCACAATCAGCGTAGGGGTCATGGATCTGGACCTTGATGTCGTAGGTCTTCAATTCCTTAACGATATCGATGACGCGGGTGTTACGCAGATCCGGCACGTTCTCCTTGAAGGTAAAACCCAGCACGGTAATCACTGCATCCTTGACTGCCCCACCCTGGCTAATCAGCTGGCGGATCGCTTGCTGAGCGACGTAACGACCCATGTCGTCATTGATGCTGCGCCCGGCGAGGATCACCTGCGGGATGTAACCCAGGATCGCGGCCTTGTGTGTCAGGTAATAGGGATCGACGCCGATGCAGTGACCGCCGACCAGGCCCGGGTCGAACTTCAGAAAATTCCACTTGGTACCCGCCGCCGCCAACACGTCGCGGGTGTCGATGCCCATGCGATTGAAGATCAATGCAAGTTCGTTCATGAGCGCGATGTTCAGATCGCGTTGGGTATTTTCAATGACCTTGGCCGCTTCCGCGACCTTGATCGACGGCGCCCGATGCACGCCGGCCGTGACCACGCTCTCGTAGACCTGCGCGACGATTTCAAGGACTGCCGGCGTCTGCCCCGAGACCACCTTGGTAATCTTGGTGAAAGTGTGATCCTTATCGCCGGGATTGATGCGTTCGGGCGAGTAGCCGACGAAGAAATCCTGGCCGGCCTTCAAGCCCGACATGCGTTCCAGTACCGGCACGCAGTCTTCCTCGGTGGCACCGGGATAGACGGTTGATTCGTAGACCACGATGTCACCGGCCTTGAGGTGTGCACCGAGCGTCTCGGAGGCCTTGATCATGGGCGTCAGATCCGGCCGCTTGGCCTCGTCGACCGGGGTCGGCACCGCGACGATATGAAAATCGGCAGCGCGCAGATCGGCGGCGTTGCAAGTAAAGACGATATCGCTGGCCTTGAGTTCGGCGTCCTCGATCTCCAGCGTGCTGTCGTGACCGGACTTGAGTTCCGCCACCCGTGCAGCGTTGATGTCGAAGCCGATGGTACGGGCGCTGCGGCCGAACGCCACCGCGACCGGCAAACCGACGTAGCCCAAGCCAATAACCGCTATTTTTCGCTGATGCGCGCTCATGGGATGTTGTAATACTCCTTGTACCAGGAAACGAAATTGGCAATGCCTTGTTTGATCGGAGTCGCTGGACGGTAGCCGATATCTTCGACCAGCGCGGTGACATCGGCATAGGTGTCGGGCACGTCGCCGGCCTGCAGCGGCAGCATGTTTTTCCGGGCCTGGATACCGAGGCTTTCTTCCAGGGCGCCGATGAAGTCCAGCAACGGCACGGGTGAATTATTGCCGATGTTGTAAATGCGATAGGGTGCTTTGGAAGTGCTCGGGTCGGGATGGTCGCTGTCCCATGCCTCGTTGGGCGTGGCGATTTTGTCGAGACAGCCGATCACGCCACTGACGATGTCATCGACATAGGTAAAGTCGCGGCGGTGATTGCCATAGTTGAATACGTCGATCGGTTCGCCGTTCAAAATATTGCGCGTGAACAGGAACAAGGACATATCCGGCCGGCCCCACGGACCATAGACCGTGAAAAAACGCAGGCCCGTGACCGGCAGTCCATATAAATGGCTGTAGGTATGGGCCATCAATTCATTGGCCTTCTTGGTCGTGGCATACAGCGACATCGGATGATCGACGTTGTCGTGCACCGAGAACGGCATGCGCGTATTGGCGCCGTACACCGAGCTCGACGAGGCATAGACCAGATGCTCGATCTGGTTATGGCGGCAGCCTTCCAGGATATTTGTTGTACCGACGATATTGGCATCGATATAGGCGAGCGGATTCTCGATGGAATAGCGCACGCCGGCCTGAGCGGCGAGATGCACTACGCGCTGGGGACGGATGGCGGCAAACAGCGCCGGCATCGCCACGCGATCGGCGATATCGGCTTTATGGAAGCTGAAATTGGCATGCTTGTCGATGCGTGCGAGGCGCGCCAGTTTGAGCGAGACCGCGTAATAGTCATTGAGATTGTCGACGCCTACCACTTCGTCGCCACGCGCAAGCAAACGTTCACACAGGCGGGCGCCGATGAATCCGGCAGCGCCCGTGACCAGAATCTTCATAAGGTTTAGGCATACTCGTAGGGTCGGCGTACTTTACACCGTCGCGCTTTATATCGGTGTGAAAGCGCATCGCCTTAAATCTGTCCCCCAGCACGGATCTGTTACCATGCGGCGACCTAGCGAGAGGGAGAACTGAGATGGCCGCAACCGAGAGCATGAGTGCCGATTCCTTCACCGTCGACATAGACAATCTATACCGCGAAGAATCGCTCACGGACCTGCGCGCTGCGACCATCCGTCAACTGATCCCGATCACGGCCGATGGACGCGACGATCCGGCGCGCGCCCGCCGTTTCATCGGCGATACCACTTTGATGACCCAGATGGGCCCGATACCGGTGCAGTTCCCGCTCGATGCACCGACCCTGGCCGAGGCCTGCGCGCTGTTTCCGGCCGGCATCAAAAGCGCCATCGAACGCCTTAACGAGCGTGCCCGCGAAATGGCGCGCGAGGAAGCCTCGCGTATCGTCGTGCCCGGTCAGGGCGGCCCCAGTCCGATGGGCGGCATGCCCGGTCGAGCGGGAGGCAAGTTCATCCTCGACTAGTCGCGATCGCTTTGTGCATTGAAGACGAATGACGCAGGCCTGGAGGTTCGCGGCCTGCGTGTCGAACGCGGCGAGCGTGTGTTGTTCGAGGCCTTGGACTTCGACGCACCATCGCGCAGCGTCGTGCATCTGCAGGGCGCGAACGGCAGCGGCAAGACTACCCTGCTCAAGACCCTGGCCGGACTGGTCACCCCCGATGCGGGCTCAATCCGCTGGCGGGGTGAACGTCTGAACAGCAGCGCAGATTTCCGCGCGATGCTGAACTACATCGGCCATCACGGTGGCCTGAACGCCGAACTGGATGCTATTGAGAATCTCGAATTCATCGCCGCGCTGTGCGCCGCACCGCGCCGCGCAACGGTCGCCGGCGCCCTCAAAGCACTCGACGCCGGCCGCTTCGCTACACGGCCGGTGCGCTATCTGTCAGCCGGCCAGCGTCAACGTGTGACCCTCGCTCGGTTAGTGCTGTTCGACGCCCCCCTGTGGATGTTGGATGAGCCCTTCACCGCCCTCGACCAGGTCAGCCGCAGCCGGGTTGAGGCGCTCATCGACAGCCATGTCGATAGCGGCGGTACGGTCCTGATCGCCACCCACCAGATGTTTACTTCACGCCACGACCGGGGTGTAGTAGCGCTGGCGGACGCACCGCCATGAAGCCCTTCGTGATCATTGCAGCGGTGGTGCGTCGGGAGCTGCTGCGCGCGGTGCGTAATCAAGCCGAGGCGCTCTATCCGCTGCTGTTCTTCGCCCTGTGCGTCTTGATGTTCCCGTTTGCCCTGGGCTCCGACAGCGTGCTGTTGTCGCGGGTCGCGGCGGGTGTGATATGGGTGGCGGCGCTGCTCGCCAGCGCGCTGTCGCTGGAAGCCTTGTTCCGTGCCGACTACGCCGATGGCACGCTGGAAGTGCTGGTCGTGGGCGGTGCCTCGCTGCCACTACTCGCGCTGGGCAAAGCGCTCGCTCATTGGCTGTTGTCAGGTGTGCCGGTGTTGCTGTTGTCGGTGCCGCTCGGCTTGTCGCTGAAATTGCAGCCGGCCATGCTCAGCATCTTGCTCGCGACGCTCGCACTCGGCAGCGTGTGTATGAGCCTGTTAGGCGCGGCCATCAGCGCCTTGACCGTGGGCCTACGCGGTGGCGGCTTGCTTCTGGCAATGTTGATCCTGCCGTTGTACATTCCCGTGCTCATATTTGGTGCCTCGGCCACCGCCAATGCCGCGCTCGGGCTGCCGGTCACCGGCGAGCTGACCTTCCTGGCCGGCCTCGTCGTACTGGCACTGACCTTGACACCGTGGGCCACTGCGGCGGCCCTCAGAATCCGCATGAGTTGATGCACTATCGTCGTCCTCGCCACGCCCAAGCCCCGCGCGCTGCTGGTGGCCGTCCACCCTATGAGGTCTGTGTGAATTTCGCTGTTCTGCACAAATACGCCTCGCTCATGCATGCCTATCGCCTGAGTTGCACTTTGAGTCCGTGGCTGGCCGGCGCATGCGGAGTGCTGTTCGCCTGGGGCCTGGTGGGTGGTCTGTTGCTGGCGCCGGCCGACTATCAGCAAGGCGACAGCTTTCGCATCATGTATGTGCACGTGCCTGCAGCCTGGATGTCGATGTTCGTCTACATGACGATGGCAGCGGCTGGCGCGGCGGCTTTGATCTGGAAATTGAAGATCGCCGAAATCGTCGCGCGTGCCTGCGCGCCACTCGGCGCCTCTTTCACTTTCCTGGCCTTGGTCACCGGCTCGGTGTGGGGTAAGCCGATGTGGGGTACCTGGTGGGTGTGGGATGCACGCCTGACCTCGGAATTGATCCTCTTGTTTCTTTACCTCGGCGTGATCGCCCTGCACGGCGCGCTCGACGACCGCCGTGCCGGCGCACGGGCCGGCGCGGTGCTGGCGCTGATCGGGGTGGTCAATATCCCCATCATCCATTACTCGGTGGAATGGTGGAGCACCCTGCACCAGGGCTCGACCGTCACCAAGTTTTCCAAGCCCTCGATCCATATCGACATGCTGATCCCCTTGCTGGTCATGATCAGTGCCTTCCAGTGTTACTTCGCCTGGACCTTGCTGGTGCGGGTGCGCCGAGAAATTCTCGATTACGACCGCAACGCCAACTGGGTGCGCGAACTCGGGCGTGGACTCGGGTCTTAGGGGATGAGTGGACTCGAAGCTTTTCTGCACATGGGCGGCTATGGCGCCTATGTCTGGAGTTGTTACGGCCTGGCCGCCGTCGTCCTGATTTTGAACATCGTGCTGCCGCTGCGCGCCGAGCGTGCAGCCCTGCTGCGCATCGCGCGCCGCGAAGCACTCGGAGAGCACCATGACACCCCGTCGTAAACGCATGTGGATCATTGCGCTGTGCGTGCTCGGGGTCGGTGTCGCCGTGGCGTTGATCCTGAGCGCCTTCAATCAGAATCTCATGTATTTCTACAGCCCGGCCGAGGTCGCGCGTGGCGCCGCGCCGTCGAATCGACCGTTCCGGCTCGGTGGCATGGTGGTCAAGGGTAGCGTCGAGCGCGGCAACGCGACGGATCTGACCGTGCGCTTCAAGGTCACCGACTTCGCCCAGGAACGCGCTATCGCCTATCGCGGCATCCTGCCCGATCTGTTCCGCGAAGGTCAGGGCATCGTCGCCATCGGCGCGCTGGATGCGCAGGGCGTGTTCGTGGCCAGCGAAGTGCTGGCCAAACACGACGAGAAATATATGCCACCCGAGGTGGCCCAGGCACTCAAAGACGGGCAGGCAGAAAAGATGGCGCAACCATGATCCCTGAACTCGGCCATTTCGCCCTCGCCCTGGCACTGGCCATCGGCCTACTCGCCGCCGTCGTGCCCTTGATCGGCGCGCAGCGCGGCAATGTGTTGTGGATGTCGCTGGCGCGGCCCGCAGCGCGCGCCCAGCTGGTGTTCATCGCGCTGGCCTTCGTCGCGCTCGCCCATGCCTTCGTCACCAATGACTTCTCGGTGGCCTACGTCGCTAATAATTCCAACTCGGCACTGCCGCTGGCGTTTCGTATCTCGGCCTTGTGGGGCGCCCACGAGGGCTCGCTGTTGCTGTGGGTGCTGCTGCTCTCGGCATGGTCGTGCGCGGTCAGCTTCGCCAGCCGTGGCCTGCCATTGGCCTTCGTCGCGCGGGTGCTGGCGGTGATGGCCATGATCAGCGTCGGCTTTCTGCTGTTCATGCTGGTGACGTCCAATCCCTTCCTGCGCCAGCTACCACCGCCGGCCGATGGCGCCGATCTGAACCCCTTGCTGCAGGACTTCGGGCTGGTCATCCATCCCCCCATGCTTTACACCGGCTATGTCGGGTTTTCGGTCGCCTTCAGTTTTGCCATCGCCGGTTTGATCGGCGGCCATCTGGACAGTGCCTGGGCCCGCTGGGCACGGCCGTGGACTCTGCTGGCGTGGTGCTTCCTGACACTCGGCATCGCGCTCGGTAGCTGGTGGGCCTATTACGAACTGGGCTGGGGCGGCTGGTGGTTCTGGGATCCGGTCGAGAATGCATCCTTCATGCCGTGGCTGCTGGGCACGGCCTTGATCCATTCGCTGGCCGCGACCGAGAAGCGCGATGTGTTCAAGAGCTGGACGGTGCTGCTCGCCATCGGCGCGTTCGCTTTGAGCTTGCTCGGGACTTTTCTGGTCCGTTCCGGCGTGTTGACCTCGGTGCATGCCTTCGCCACCGACCCGGCGCGTGGCGTGTTCATCCTCGCCTTCCTGGTGCTGGTGATTGGTGGCGCGCTCGTGCTCTACGCCTGGCGCGGTGCCAGCATGGGTGTCAGCGCGAGCTACGCCACCACCTCCCGCGAAACTTTCCTGCTGGCCAATAGCGTGCTGTTGACGGTGGCCTGCGCGACCGTGCTGCTCGGCACGCTCTATCCGTTGGTGCTGGACGCTTTGGATATGGGCAAAATTTCGGTCGGCCCGCCCTATTTCAACAGCGTGTTTGTGCCAGTCATGACACCGCTGGTGGTGCTGCTCGGTCTCGGTCAGCACGCGCGCTGGAAACAGGACCGCTTCGCGACCTTGTGTCGTGAGCTACGTATGCCCTTACTCGGCACGGTGCTGCTGCTCGGCGCCGCCGTGGCCGCGCTGTCCGAGGCGCGTTCGCCACGCGCGATATTCGGCATCGCGATGGCGGCGTGGGTCATCACCACCACGCTTGCCGGTGTTGTGCAGCGCTGTCGTCAACGCCAGGCGCCATGGCGCGCGTTCTTCAGTCTGCCGGCCGCCTACCTGGGGCAGCATCTGGCGCATCTGGGCTTCGCGGTCACCCTCATCGGTGTGACACTGGTCAGTCTCAACACCGTCGACCTGCATACCCGCATGGCACCCGGTGACCAGGTCGAGGTGGCCGGCTATCACTTCACCTTCGTCGCCGCGCTGCCGCTCACAGGCCCCAATTACGACGGCACCGAGGCACAGTTCGAAATCACCCGGCCCGGCCAGCCGGCCCTGCGTCTCTCGGCGGAGAAGCGCAACTACCGTGTGCGCGCGATGCCGATGACCGAAGCGGGCATCGATGCGGGCCTCACGCGCGACCTCTATATTTCCCTCGGCGAACCCCTGGATGGCAGCGCCTGGAGCGTACGTCTGAGCGTCAAACCCTTCGTGCGCTGGCTGTGGCTGGGGGCGATCTTGATGGCGGCGGGCGGCATCACCGCCCTGCTCGATCCACGCTTCCGTCGCGTCAGCGTGGGGCGTGCGGCGCGCACCGCCGACGGGCGCAGCGTGACACCATGAAACTGGTCCCGCTGCGCTTCGCCGTACCGCTGCTGCTGTTTGTGAGTCTGGTGGTGTTTCTCGCCATCGGCCTCCAGCGCGATCCGCGTCTGGTGCCTTCCCCCCTGATCTGTAAACCCGCTCCGCAGTTCTCGCTCGGCACCTTGGCTACACCCGCGAGCGCGATGAAGCGCGAAGATCTGCTCGGCCGTGCCATGCTGCTCAATGTCTGGGCGTCGTGGTGCGCGGCGTGCCGCGAAGAACATCCGCTGCTGCTCGAACTCGGCCGCAGCGGGTCGGTGAAGCTGGTCGGTCTCAACTATCACGACGAGCTCGATGCCGGCCGTCAATGGCTGCGCGAACGTGGCGATCCGTATCACTTCACGTTGTTCGATCCGCAGGGCAAGCTGGGGCTCGATCTCGGCGTCTATGGTGTGCCGGAAACCTTCGTCATCGACGCCGCTGGTGTGATCCGCTACAAACATGTCGGCCCCTTGACGCGGGAAGTACTCACGCGCCAGCTGTTGCCGCTGATGGCAACGCTCGAGCACGCCAGCCAGTGAAGGCATTGCGTTGCCTGGTGCTCGGCACACTGCTGGTGACAGCTGTGCCATTGCTGGCGAGCGATGCGCCCGCCACCTTCAGTGCCCCGGCCCTGGCGACGCGCTACGAGACCCTGCTGGACGAGCTGCGCTGCATGGTTTGTCAGAACCAAACCTTGCAAGACTCCCACGCCGAACTCGCCCAGGATCTGCGCGACGAAGTGCGCCGTCTGCTCGAAGATGGCGCCAGCGATGTGCAGATCCGCGACTACCTGGTGGCGCGTTACGGCGACTTTGTACTCTACCGTCCGCCGCTGAAGAGCAGCACCTGGTTGCTGTGGTTGGGGCCCTTTGTATTGCTGGTGTTGGCCCTGACGGTGGTGCTCAAGCTCAGCCGGCGGCGCGCGCCGGTGCCATCGTCCCTGGACGACGCCGAACGCGCCCGCCTCGTCGCAGCGCTGGCCGCGCGCGCCGACCCTCGGTCATGAGTTTCTGGCTCACCCTCGCCGCGCTGACCGCGCTCGCCATCGCGCTGCTGCTGCTGCCCCTGCGCCGCAGGCAGCGCGATACGCCGGCCGCCAGCGACGACCAATTGCGTCGCCTGCGGGAATTCGAGGCGGACGTGGCTGCCGACGATATCGATCAGGCCATCGCGCCGACGCTGCGCGCCGAACTCGAACGCGCTGTGCTTGAGGCCTTGCCGACTGGCGACGAAGCGCCGTCGACCCACCATCGCAGCCATGCCGCGCTGGTAATGTTGTGCCTCGCCGCACCGCTGTCCGCGCTCGGCCTGTATTGGCAGCTCGGTTCGCCGGAACTCGCGATGTTCAGTGCCAGCCATCCTCACCTCGACTGGGGCAAGCAGGCTACGTCTATCGATTACTTCGTCGGCCGCGTGCGGGAACGGTTGGCAACGAGCCCCGACGACGCCGATGCCTGGGCGCTGCTCGCCCGTACCGAAATGGAACTGGGTCACTATGACGAGGCACTGGCCGCCGCCGAACGCTTGAACCTGGTCAACCCTGAACAACCGGCCGCCATGCTGCTGCTTGTTGATGCGCTGTTGATGAGTGGTGGCGAAGAACACCACAGCCGGGCGCTGGCGCTAACCGCCAAGGTCTTAAGCATCACGCCCAACAACCCCACCGCCTTGGTCATGAAAGGCATGTTCCAGCAACAGGAGGGGGACGGAACTGGCGCACTGGCAACCCTCCAAAACGCGCTCGCCCTGAGCGGCAAAGACACTCCGCTGCATGCCGAAATCGAGCAACTCATCAGCCGTGGCGGCGGCAGCGTGCAGGCTGCCGCGCCAAAGGTGCAAGTCAAGGTGAGCGTGACGCTGTCACCGGCCCTGGCTGCCCAGGCCGCCCCCGGCGATACGCTGTTCATCGCCGCCCGCGCCCTCGATGGGCCGCCCATGCCGCTCGCTGTTTCGCGCCACACCGTCGCCGAACTGCCACTCACCCTTACCCTCGACGACAGCATGGCGATGGTGGCTGGCCATTCGCTGGCCGATGTCCAGCAGTTCTATGTGGTCGCGAGGGTGTCCCACACCGGCACGGCGACCGCGTCGGCCGGTGACCACGAAGGCAAATCTGCCACGCTGAGTGTCAAGGATGCCCCGCACATCAATTTAAGCATCGATCGCGTTTTGCCTTGAGGGCGAGTGAGCTGACGATTTCAAACATGTTCACGACTGTCCTGGGTGCGGCGCGGCAAAAGCCCTTGCGTCGCCCAGACCGCCACCCTACCCTTGCAAGGCTCAAGATTCAGACCACCGATCGATGACCTACTGCGTAGCGATAAAACTCAATGCCGGACTGGTGTTTCTGTCCGACTCACGCACCAACGCGGGTGTCGATCAAATCAGCACCTATTCGAAGATGCATACCTTCGGGCAGGCCGGCGCGCGTCAATTCTGTCTGCTGACATCGGGCAATCTCGCCACCGCGCAAGGCATCGTCAGTCAGATTCGCCATGATATCGATCATGGCATGCCGTTGAGCCTGATGACGCTCGGCGGCATGGACGAGGCCGCCGATTACATCGGTCAGCTCAGCGTCATGCAGCAGAAAAAAGCCGGTGGCGGTATCGACTTCGAGGCCAGCGTGCTGTTCGGCGGGCAGATCCTGGGCGCGGCGCCGGAGATGTTCCTGATCTACCCGCAGGGCAATCACATCGCAACGTCGCGTACCACGCCATTCCTGCAAGTCGGCGAAAGCAAATACGGCAAGCCCATTCTGGATCGCATACTGAAGCCCGATACCGCCCTGCATACCGCCGTGCTGTGCGGCCTGGTGTCGATGGACTCGACCATGCGCAGTAATGTCAGCGTCGGTCCGCCCATCGAAGTGCTGGCCTACAAAACCGATTCCTTCGCCATGCAGAACCGTCTAATCTTGGAAGAAGACAGCGACTATCTGCGGGAATTGAAGCGCAATTGGGACGAGCGGCTAAAAGAGGCATTCCGTTCGCTGCCACCGCCGGCCTGGGCCATCATGTGGGATCAGACCGACAACGAGCTCTCCAGCCTGCACCAGCGCTGAGCGCCGCGCTGTCTTTCAAGCCTGCGGTTCGAACCAGCTGGCGTTGATGACGGCGTGCAGTGCGTTGAATTCGATCTGCATACGGTCAATGAATTCGTGGACGCCGTGCTCTTGCAACAAGGTCGCGACGTCGGCTTGGCCAACATGACCGATGGCGGCCGTGGCGGTGCTGACCGCCGCATCGTTGCACGGCAGATGGCGCAGACAAGATTGCAGGGCCTCCAGACAATTGGCCACCGCGCGCGGGAAGCGCTCGTCCTGTAATAGAAACGCCACGACCTCCTCCGCGCAGATGCGTTCGGGCACCAAACGCCGATACATCTGCAATGCGTTCAGCGAACGCAGCACATTCATCCACAAGATACTTTCGTAGGGATCAGAATCACGGCTCGCGCCGGCTTCATCGCGGCCACCCGTGGTGCCCCACGGAAAGACATTGGCGGTGCCTACGTCAACGATGCGCGAGGTCATGTCGGCGCGTTCCAGGTAGCGTCCAGCGCGCAGGAAGTGGTAGGCCGCGTCGCGGCTCATACTGCCGGCCATGCAGCCGACCAGATACTGACAGGATTCGATGACACGACTTAAGAACGCATCGCGCCCGCGTCGCGCCAGCGCCGTATCGACGTTGTCGTGCAGGTAGATGTGCAGATCGTTGATGCCTTCCCAGATGCTGGATGGCACCATTTCGCGCACGGTACGCGCGTTCTCGCGTGCGTTGTCGGCGGAATTGACCAGCGCGGCGGGATGGGCGCGATCGGTCAGATAGAAGCGCACCACATTGCGCTCGTCGGCGCGCGCGTAGCGCGCTGCAAAGTCCTCACCGCTGCCGGTAATGGCGATCAGGGATTCCCACACCAGCTTGGCGGGGCGCGGCAGGTCGAGCAAAACGTTGCCATAGACACTGACCAGGCGCGCGGTGTTCTCGATGCGCTCCAGATAACGCCCCAACCAGTAGATTCGTTCGGCGACCCGCGACAGCATGCTCATTGGGCATCCACGATCCAGGTGTCCTTGCTGCCACCCCCCTGCGAGGAGTTAACCACGAACGAGCCTTTCTTGAGCGCAACGCGGGTCAGCCCGCCGGGCGTCACATAGTGTTGTGCACCCTGCAGAATAAACGGCCGCAGATCGAGATGGCGTGGCTCGATGCCGCCAGCGCATACGGTCGGCGAGGTCGAGAGCGCAATCAGGGGTTGCGCCACGTAGTTGCGGGGATGGGCGCGCACCAGGCGCGCGAAGGCGTGGCGCTCATCGGCGCTGGCAGTCGGCCCGATCAACATGCCGTAGCCACCCGATTCGTTGACCGGCTTGACCACCAGTTTGTCGAGATGCTGCAGCACGTAGGCACACGATTCTTTCTCGCCGCAACGATAGGTCTCGACATTGGGCAGAATGGCGGTCTCGCCCAGGTAGTAGCGGATCATAGCGGGCACGTAGGTATAGACCGCCTTGTCGTCGGCCACACCCGCGCCTGGCGCATTGGCGAGCGCGACCTTGCCGCGCAGCCAGGCGCGCATGAGGCCCGGCACGCCGAGACTTGAATCGGGATTGAACACCGCCGGATCGAGAAAGAGATCGTCGATGCGTCGATAGATGACATCAACCCGCGCCGGCCCTGCAATGGTGCGCATATACACGCAGTCGTCAGCAGCGACAAACAAATCGCCGCCCTCGACCAGTTCGGCACCCATCTGCTGGGCCAGGTAGGAGTGCTCGAAATAGGCCGAGTTGTAGATGCCCGGTGTCAGCACCACCACTACGGGACGCTGACCGTTACGCGGTGAGAGCGAGGCCAACATCGCGAACAGATGGGAGGTGTATTCGCCGATCGGCCGCATATTGTCGGCGGCGAACAATTCCGGGAACACGCGCTTGGTGACCTTGCGGTTCTCAAGCATATAGGACACGCCCGAGGGCACGCGCAGATTGTCCTCCAGCACATAGAAAGTGCCATCACGATCGCGGATCAGATCGCTGCCACAGATATGCGCCCAGACGCCGTGCTTGGGCCGCATGCCGACGCAGGCAACACGAAAGTTGACCGATTCCAGGATCAAATCGCGCGGCACCACGCCATCACGCAAGATGCGCTGCTCGTTGTAGACATCGTCGATGAAAAGATTCAGCGCGGTCAGACGTTGCACCAGCCCGGCCTCGACCTTGTCCCAGTCGCTCCCCGCAATGGTGCGTGGAATGATGTCGTAGGGCCAGGCACGGTCGATATTGGTGCCTTCGCTATAGACCGTGAAGGTAATGCCCATGGTCTTGACCGCCAGTTCGGCGGCACGCTGGCGTTCGCGGATCTCGTCCATGGTCAACGAGCGAATATGCTTCGCGACGGCCCTCCCCGCCGCTCGCGCAGTCGCGCGCGAGCCGATGAGTTCGTCGTAAAAGCCGTGGCTGTCGTAGTTCTGCCAGGAGAATTTCATAACTCCGCTATTGGCATGATTCATGCCACATCTACCACATTTGCCATATTCTTGACATATTTCGCAGCCACTCACGGCAGCCCGCCGTAGACCCAAGGAACCGACCGCGTGACTATTCGCGTTGCCATTCGCCACCTTACCGACTATCACTTCGATCGCCCGGTCGCGCTCGGCCCCCACATTCTGCGCCTGAAACCCGCGCCCCACACCCGCACCCGCATCGAGTCTTATTCCTTACGCATTGTGCCCGGTGGGCATTTCATCAATTGGCAGCAAGACGCCTACAGCAATCACCTCGCGCGAGTGGTGTTTCCTGACCCGACCCGGCGCCTGAGCATCGAGGTCGAAGTGATCGCCGACATGGTGTCTATCAATCCCTTCGACTTCTTTGTCGAAGACAGCGCGATGCAATGCCCGTTCGAATACGCGGCCGAGGTCGCGGCCGATTTGGCCCCCTATCGCGTCATCAGCGACGCTGGCCCGCGCCTGCGCGAATGGCTGGCGGAGGTCTCGCTCGAACCGATGCCTACCAACGACTTTCTAGTCGCCCTCAATCAGCGTCTCGAACATGACATCGATTACGTCGTGCGGCTTGAGCCGGGTGTGCAGACTTGTGAGGAGACCCTGACCCTGGGCCGCGGCTCCTGCCGTGACAGCGCCTGGCTGCTGGTGCAAGTCGCCCGCCATCTGGGCCTCGCCAGCCGCTTTGTATCGGGGTATCTGGTGCAACTGACCGAGGACATCAAGGCGCTCGACGGCCCTGCCGGCCCGAGCGCCGACTTCAGCGATCTGCATGCCTGGGCCGAGGTCTATCTGCCCGGTGCCGGCTGGGTGGGGCTCGATCCGACCTCCGGCCTGTTCGCCGCCGAAGGGCACATCCCGCTCGCCGCTACGCCGCATTTCAGTCATGCCGCAGCCGTCGAGGGCATGACCTCGGTGTGTGAGGTCAAGCTTGAGTACAGCAACACCGTGGTGCGCGTACAGGAAGACCCGCGCGTGACCAAACCCTATAACGAGGCCCAATGGCAACGCATCAACGCGATCGGTCGCCAGGTCGACGCCGATCTGATCGCGCGCGATGTGCGCCTGACCATGGGTGGCGAACCGACCTTCGTCTCCATCGACGACTTCGAAAGTCCGCAATGGACCATCGCCGCCGACGGTCCCGACAAACGCCATGCGGCCGAAGTGCTGCTGGAAAAACTGCATAGCCACTATGCGCCGGGCGGCCTCGTTCACCACGGTATCGGCAAGTGGTATCCGGGCGAAGAACTGCCGCGCTGGGCCTTGAGCATTTTCTGGCGTAAGGACGGCGAAACCCTGTGGGAAGACCCCGCCCTGCTCGCCACTCTGACCGCCAGCGCCGCGCCGCCGGTGGCGGGCATCGAACAACTATTCGCCGCCCACTTGAGTCAACGTCTCGGTCTCGATCAGAAGCTCGTGCAGACCGCCTTTGAAGACACCTATTATTATTTGTGGAAGGAAGGCACGCTGCCAACCAATATCGCGCCCACCGATGCGCGGCTCGCGAGTCCGGTGGAACGGGCGCGGCTGCGACGTCTGTTCGAGGGCGCGCTGCACAGACCGGCGGGTTATGTACTGCCCCTCGCCCGTAGCCTGGACGGTGGCTGGCGTAGTAGTC
>JANMJF010000396.1:0-4991 GCA_031371245.1 Pseudomonadota bacterium
TCGCCGTAGGTCATGCGCGTCGCAACACCCGTCATGCTGTTGTGATCGACTATCGCCACGGCGTCGGGGTCACGCGCCGCAACTTCGTCCAAGACATCGCTGAACAGCCGGTTCAACCACAGGCCGCGCGCGCTCAGATCGGCACGACGTTGGGCTGGAAGTATCGCTTGGTAATCCATCACTGCTGTTCCACTTGGTCGCTAGTCGAGATGGGGACGCTCAGAGCGCGCGCTGACGCTTGAGTCGCGCCCAGCGATGCACCGGCCACATGTCCTGGTCTTCGCCATAGCCCACTTCCCCATCGATGTCCCAGCGCAGCAGGGTGTTGAAGTCGATGAAAGTGTGGCGATTGAGAATGATGCGACTCTGAGGCACGCCGACCGCACGCAGCTGGCGACCTCGGGCGTCGTGGCCAGTAATGGTGATGCGCGTGATCCAGCCTTCGACAGAATCGCGTTCGACCACACGCTCGCCACCGGCCAGGCTGACGGTCTCGCCGGCGCGGCGCAGGAAACCATAGGCGATCAGATCACCCTCGGGTTTGGTGTTGGTCACGGCCAGGAATCCATCGCCATTGCTGGAAGCACCGGTGACATAGGCGGCCTGGCGCGGGCGATCTTCGGGCCGACGTCCCCAGGTGCGATCGCGCATGCCGATGCAGTCGATGGCGATGCTTTCGCCGTGCAGCACGATTTCGCCGCTCACACGTCCGAATTGATCGAAATGATGGGCACTGCCGAACGTCGACGCGATGGCCGTCAGCGGCTCGGGTGGCATCACGCCGTCGAAAATCAGATTGGCTTTGAATCGATCGCCATCGTCATAGCCGATGGCGTAACGTTTGCACGGTTCCAGCATCTTGATCGACACACCATTGGGCAGTTTGCAATCGTCCAGATCCTGGTCGCGCGGTAACTGCTGGGCGGTCAGGTTGGTTGAATACAGCGCTTCCCAGGGCAGATGGGCGGAGTCGTCCCACACCCAGGCGCCGCCGGCGACGGTGCCGATGTTGGGGCGAAACATCGAATAGAACCAGCCGCCGAGCTTGCGCTGCGGATGATGGAAAGAGAACCAACAGGTCTCGGTCGCCCACCAGTCGTCGCCCATCTCGGCAAAATGGAAACGATCGTCGCGGGCAGTGAATCCTTGGCCAGCCATGGGGCGCTCCTCAGCGTTGATGAACGAGTGGCAGACCCGGCACGGGACTGCGTACCTTGACCACGTAATCGCGGGTCACACTACCGATATACAAGTCGCACATATCCGGCCCGCCCCAGCTGACATTGGTCGGGCTGTGCATGAGCTGACCGCTGGCATCGGACAACACCGTCACCACCTCGCCGTGGGGCGTGATGGCCACCACCTTGTTGGCCAGCACTAGGGTCACCCACAGATTGCCGTCCTGATCGAAACCGCAGCCGTCGGTAGCACCGAGCTGGCTGCGCAATGCTGGCGTGACCGGGCGGCGCGCCTGCACTTGCGTGTGGGTCAAGCCCAAGGTCGGCCCATAGATCTCAGCCGGGCCGAGACTGCCATCGGCGCGTATCTCGTAGCGCACGATATCGCAGCTGGTGGTCTGGCAGACGTAGAGATGTTTTTCGCCGGCATCAAACGCCATGCCATTGGCGAACTTGATGCCTTCCGCGACCACCGTGACCGTGCCATCGGCGTCGACGCGGAACACCAGACCGTCGTCTTGACCGTCCCAGGCGGCGTCCAGCGAACCCCAGGTGGAATGACTGCACCAGATGCGGTCCTGGCCATCGATCAAGGGATAGTTGCAGCCGAACAAGGCGCGACCATTGAGCGCCCCGACCACCAGCTCAACTTCACCGGTAGTGGGATCAAGTCGCTGCAATGGCCCGTGGCCGTCCTCAGGTCCACCAAAGTTGGCGATCAGGATGCGGCCCTGGCGATCCATATTGATACCGTTGGGCGCACCGCCAGCGCGTCCGACCCGCGTGATGCTGCCGTCGCTGTTCAAACGCGCACAGGCACTGGTTTGATCGGACAGCCACACCGTGCCATCGCGCGCCACCACCACATCTTCGGGACGTTTGACACCGACGGCCACTTTGCGCGCGCTCGCGAGATCGATCTGCTGCAAGGCCATGGCGTTGTATTGCTCCCCTGCGCGCGCCGCCGTGACAGCACGCCTAGTCATTCGATGATGATGACGGCCAACCGTCGTGGGCGGATTATATGCACGACGCCATAGCAATCCAGAATTACGACGCGAGGCCCATTGATGATGGGACACATCGTGTCCAGTGCCCACCCGATCTTGGCATGAAGCATCGCAACGTCCAGCCCTATACTGGCCCGCGCGTGGCGGACGCTGCCCCCAGCGCCAATCTCAACACCGAGACGCCAGACGCAGATGAACGAAGCACCGGCCAGCAGCGGCGAAGTCCGCGACATGATCGCGCGCCAGCTCGCCAGTGTCCTGCGCACCGAACTGCCGGCGGCAAGTCATCTGGACATCGCAGAACTGCAGCGCACTTCGACGGGCCTGTCGCGCGAAAACTGGGTGTTCGAAGCGCGCTGGCAGGAACAGGGCGAGGCCCGCACCCGACGCATGATACTGCGACGCGATCCGCCCGCCAGTCTGCTGCGCACCGAACGACGCTGGGAATTCCAGGTCCTGCGCGCTTTGGAGAACACGCCAGTGCCCGCGCCAGCCGTGCGCTGGGTGGATAACGGCGACAGTGCATTCGGTGCGCCGGCCATGATCATGGATCTGCTGCCCGGGCTTTGTGACTGGCATGTACTGGCGGGTGAGCGGCCGCTGGCTGAGCGTGTGCTTCTCGGACGCCGCTTCATCGAGCTGCTGGCCACTATTCAGAAGGTCGACTGGCGTGCACTTGGACTCGGCGATGCACGTGCGGACGATGCTTACGGCGCGCATGCCGAACTCGACTTCTGGGCCGCCGAGCTGGCCCGCGTGCAGGTCGAATCTTTGCCGGAAATGGCGCTGTGCCTGACGTGGCTACGACACCATGCACCGCGCCCGCAGGCGGTGGTGCTGGTGCATGGTGACTTCAAACCCGGCAATGCGCTGCTGGTCGGCGACGACATCAGTGCCATGCTCGACTGGGAAACCGCGCACCTCGGCGACCCGCTCGAAGATCTGGGCTGGATCACCAACCCACCGCGCGCGCGTGAGCAGCAGATCCCAGGCAGCTGGGAGCGCGCTGAGATCGTGCAGGCCTATAGCGCCGCCACCGGCTTCAAGGTCGACCCGCGCGAGCTCAATTGGTGGAACGTGTTCTCATGCTGGAAGTTGTCGGTGATCGTGCTGACCGGCGTCGAGGCCTTCGTCGCCGGCAAGATGGACCGCATCTATCACAACCCGGTGTGGCTGTTTCAGCAGATGTTCTCGATGATGAAGGATTGAGTGATGCGACCAACGGTGACGGAACAACTGGCAGGCATGTGTCGCATTCTCGAAACCACCGTGGCGCCAGCGCTGGCGAATGACTACACCCTCGAAACCTTGCGCAGTCTGGTCGCCAATGTGCGCATGTTGGGTCGCGCCTGGCACAAACTCCTGCCCTTTTTGCACTGGGACAATGGCGTGATGGTCGAGCTGCTGAGCACCGCGCGTGACTCTGTCGATACGGCGTTGCGCGCGCGTATTGATGACGCCCTGGCTGAATTGCCGGCCGACACCACGGACGCGCAGGCGGCCGAGACGCGCAACGAACAATTGCGCGCGCTCCTGACTGAGTGTCTCGACGGCCCGCCGACACTCATGACGCGTATCGCCGCCCATCTGGCGGAACGCTCCCAACGTTACCCCCTGCGTCTGACGGGCGCAGTACCAAAACACAAAAGCTAGCGACGAGGAACACGCCACCATGTTGACCGCGATGGACGACACCCTGTGGCATCAGATCGCCAGCACTTTCGATCACGTCGGCACCAGCGATCCGCGCTTTTTCGATCGTCATTGGTTCGCCTTCTATGCACCGGACGGCAGCGGCGCTGCGCAGCTGACCATGGGTGCCTATCGCAATATGAACGTGTTGGATGGTGCGGCCGTGGTGATCAACGGCGGCCACCAGTACAACGCGCGGGCCTCGCAATCGTTGGGCCGTGAGTTTCAGACGCGCTGCGGACCTATCGCCATCGAGATGGTCGCGCCGCTACAGGCGTTCCGTCTGTCCATCGATGCCGGCCCGCACCTGCGTGGCGAAATAGACTGGGCCGCCAGCGTGCCGCCCCATGAAGAACAGCCGCACTTCCGTCGCCAGCGTTCGCGCGTAGTGGAGGACTATCAACGTTTCGATCAAATCGGGCTTGCCAACGGCTGGCTGGAAACCGATGGCGCGCATATCGCGGTCCACGATTGGTGGTCGTGTCGCGATCATTCCTGGGGTGTGCGACCGCGCATGGGCATACGCGAACCGGTGACCGGCGCAGAGGAAGGCCTCGATGAGCGCGGCTTTACGCTGGCCTTTCTGTTCTTCTCGACCGACACCTTGGCCGGCCATGTGCAGTTGAACGGCCGCGAAGGCGAGCCGCGCTATACGACCGGCATGATTCGCGAGATTGCCAGCGGCCGCGAATGGGCGGTCGATGGTCTCGATCTTGAAGTCGATCTGCACGCCGGCACGCGACGCTTTCGCCACGCGACCTTGCGTGCGACCCTCGACGATGGCACCACGCTGGCGCTGCACGCCAAAGCGCTAGGCGCCGCCATCGCTATGCAAGGCCTCGGTTACAGCGGCGGCTACGACGACCGCAAGGGGCTGGTCGTATGTCGCGGCGCGCAAGTGTTGGAACTCGACCGCTGGGAGGTCTCGGCACCGGCGTCCATTGTCTACGGCGACGGCAAGCGCAACGAACACTGGCATCGCATTCAGCCGGTGGCGGTCACCGCCACCCACGATGGCCAGCCCGACAGCCACGGCACGGGTAGCATGACCTTGGTCTTGAGCGGCCGCATTGCCAGTTTGGGTTTGGCTTGAACGGTGATGGCTTCGAAC
>JANMJF010000399.1:0-3342 GCA_031371245.1 Pseudomonadota bacterium
CGGACCTAGGCTGAATCTGCTGCTGCGACCAGGCAATATCCTCAGCCCTGTGCGACCGCCGCGCGCTCGACGTTCGCGACGCCCCCCTTCCTGCCTATCAATCGGATCGGAAAACGCTTGAGCCCGCCGACGAAATTCGTCTGCGTACGTTCCGGCCTACCCACCACTTCGAAGCCCTCGTAGCGCGCCAGCAGCTCTTCCAGCGCCACCCGCAGCTCGAGCCTGGCCAGCGGACCGCCGAGGCAGGTATGCGGGCCAAAACCAAAACCCAGATGGGGATTGGGCGAGCGTGTGACGTCGAACTGCTCGGCGTTAGGAAAAACCGCCTCATCACGATTGGCCGACGCTAACCACACCACCACGCGATCACCGGCCTTGACCGCCTGGCTACCGAGCTGCGTGTCCGCCGTCGCGACGCGCATGAGAGTAATCACCGGGTTCGCCCACCGCACCATCTCCTCCACCGCGCGCCGAATGAGCTTAGGGTCATCGCGCAGCCGTTGCATTTGCTCGGGATGTTGCAGCAGTGCGAGCAAGCCGCCGGAAAAGGAATTACGGGTGGTCTCAAAGCCCGCCAGGATCATCAACGTGCCGTTCTGCACGATCTCTGATTCGGTGAGTTCCTTGCCATCGATACGGCCATTGGCCAGGCTGCTCAATGCGTCTGCGTGGGGACAGCCGCGACGCGGCATCGCGAGATCGCGCACGCAGTCGCGAATGTGGCCGATGCCGGCGGCGGTGGTCGCGGCCGCGTCACCACCACTGTATTCAGGATCCGATGCGGTCAAGGCCATCTTGCCCCAGGCCAGCAAATCGTCGCAGCGTTCCTGGGGCAGGCCGAGAATGTCGGCGATGATCGTCATGGGGATCTTGGCCGCCAGATCGTCGACTAAATCGATGATGCCATCGGCCGGCAGCTCGTCGAAGATTTTCTTGATCAGATTGGTTTTGATTTCGGTGGTATCGAGCAACGCGTTTGGCATGAACGGCCCCGACACCAGTTCCCGGAATTTGCCATGGCGTGGCGGGTCGATGGCAATCAACATTTCGCCCGGACCAAAGGCATCGCGATTCGCCTCTTTCAGCGCCTCGTCCATGATCGGCATCACGCCATCGATTTCCGAGCTGAACAACACTCCTTCGTGCAGCACACGCTTGACGTCGGCATGCTTGAAAACCGACCAGAAGCGCGCACCGTTGTGGCCAGCGGTCCAGTGCACCGGGTCTTCGCGCCGCATGTGGGCGAACAAGTCGTAGAAACGTTCGTCACGGAAGGTCGCCGCGTCTACCAGTCGTTCATCAATGTTGGTCATGGGGCTCTCTCCTGATGCATTCTTACAACGCTTATGCTTGATGGTGACAACTGTGCTTGATTAAAGCGCATCCATCCATGGGCGCGAAACCACCCATTCGACTGCAACTGTGCCAGAAACGGCTGCGCTTGCCATAGTGCGCGGCGGCGGTGCCCGAACCCCAGGAAGCTGATCGCCAGAACCGGGCGCACAGCGCGACGGCCCGCTCTGTCATGACAGCTTTCTGAATAGTCGCTAATCTGCCCCACCAGCCACTCGCCATCCTGGCGAGTGCCGCCGAGACGCAGGTGATGACGATGGATAGACGAAGCTTCATGACCAGCGTTGGCGTAAGCGCATCGGTGCTGAGCTTGCCCTCGCGCGCCGCGAGCGGTGCACCACACAACGCACCCGCCATGCTCACACGCGCGATCGCGGCGACAGGCGAGCATCTGCCCGTCATCGGCATGGGCACTTCCGGCACCTTCGATGTCAGCGCCGACGCCGCTGCCCGGGCGCCGCTCATCGAGGTCACCCGGCTACTGTTGGAGATGCCCCACGCTGTCATCGACACCGCGCCGAGCTATGGCCGTGCCGAGGCCGTAAGCGGCGACATCCTGCATGATCAGGGCTGGCGGAAGCAGGCTTTTCTTGCCACCAAGATTTCGGCGCCGGCTGGCCCGCCGGCGCGTGCGCAATGGCAGCAGTCGCAGCAGCGACTGCGCAGCGAGACGGTCGATCTGCTCCAGATCCACAACCTGGTCGACTGGCAGAACAACCTGGCCTTGCTGCGCGAGCTGAAAGATGCCGGCCAGGTGCGTTATATCGGCGTCACTCATTATCTCGACCATGCCCACGATGCGCTGGCGGCGATCGTCGCGGCCGAACCCGTCGACTTCGTCCAGATCAATTATTCGGTCATCTCGCGAGCCGCCGAGCGCCGTCTGCTGCCCCTGTGCCAGAGCCACAGTGTGGCGGTGATCATCAACCGTGCCTTCGAGGATGGCCGGTTGTTTGGCCTGGTCAAAGGGCGCGTGCTGCCAACCTGGGCGAGCGAAATCGATTGCAGTTCCTGGGCGCAGCTCTTTCTCAAGTTCGTCATCGCCCATCCAGCGGTGACGGTGGTGATTCCGGCGACCTCCAAACCCAAAAACATGCGCGACAATCTCGCCGCTGGCGTCGGCGCCCTACCCGATGCCAAGCAGCGTGAGCGCATCGCGGCGCTGTTTAGCTAAGTGGTGCCGGTCAGCGTGCGCGTTGCGCCCCGCGACCATCTGATCCTTTTTGCACGCCGCGCGCTCGCCGCCCAAGCCGGCGAGCTGGCGGCGGTATGCGCCGGATTCGCGCTGTTCTTCTGTTTGTTCGCCGGCTATTTCATGCTGCGCCCAGTGCGCGAGACCCTCGGCATCACAGCCGGTGTCGAGCATCTGCAATGGCTGTTCACGGCGACCTTCCTGATCATGCTCGCGGCGGTACCGGCGTTTGGCGCCTTGAGCGCGCGCGTGCAACGGGCGCGACTCTTACCCTGGGTGTACGGGTTCTTCATCGTCAACCTGCTGGCCTTCGCGTTCGGCTTTGCAAACAACGCCGCTAATGTCTGGCTCGCGCGGGTCTTCTATGTGTGGATCTCGGTGTTCAATCTGTTCGCCGTCTCGCTGGCCTGGAGTCTGATGGCCGATGCCTTGCGCGCGGATCAGGCTAAGCGCCTCTTTCCGCCCATCGCCGCCGGCGCGAGCGTAGGCGGCCTGCTTGGTCCGCTCGCCGGCGTTGCCCTCGTTCCAGTGATCGGTTTGGCCGGTCTTGCGCTGGTCGCCGCCGCGCTGCTTGGCATGAGCTTGGTTGCGGTGCATGCGCTGCTGCGCTGGCGCTCACGCTTGGGCACCGGATATGAAGTCGCCCACGACTCTCAAACGCGCGCCATGGGCGGTGGCGCATTCGCCGGACTGCTGCTGATCGTGCGTTCGCCTTTTCTGCTTGGCATCTCAGTTTTTGTCGTACTACTCTCGACCACGGCCACGTTTTTGTATTTCGAGCAGGCGCGCGTGGTCGC